>NZ_VMMY01000012.1:0-133068 GCF_013277455.1 Streptococcus sp. 5346 | reverse complement strand
CAACTCTTACTATTATACCCACTTTTTAAACTTTGTCAACACCTTTTTCTAATTTTTTTAATTTTTTCAAGTACAGTTTTTCAAATTATAGTAAAAAGAGCCAGAATTGTACTGACTCTTCTATTGTTCATTAAACTTAGAAGCACGTTCTTCTCCCCACCAATAGGGGATTAGTTCTGCGACTTTCACTGTCTTTCTTGTATCGTAGTCCATCATGAATTCTGCATCTTTATTTTCAGCGTTCATCTCTAAGAGGAATTCTCTGCAAGCACCACAGGGCATTCCTGAACTTCCACCATAAGGTGGTTTATCTCGAAAGGCTAATACTTTCTTAACCTTAGTTTGTCCTGAAAATTGATACATATTAAAGAGTGCCGCCCGTTCTGCGCAGAGATGGAAAACACCACAGGTTCCCTCCATACAGAATCCTGTAAATATTTGTCCATCTTCTGCTTCTACTGCGGCTACAACATGGTTGGCATAAACAAAATCCGATACTTTATGTGGATCGTATAGCTTCTGTGCTTCTTCGTACATCTTTTCCCAGATGTCCATTATTATACCCTTCTTACTTAGAGATTTCCTTTAACATATTTTCGATATGCTGGATTGATTTTTCACGTCCAAGCAAGAAAATTGTATCTGGTAATTCTGGTCCATGCATTTCACCTGAAACTGCGATACGAATAGGCATGAAAAGATTTTTCCCTTTAATACCTGTTTCTTTTTGAACAGCTTTGATTTGTGGGAAGATATTTTCTGTTACAAATTCATCATTTGTCATCGCTTCAAGTTTTGCTTTGAAGGCTTCAAGAACTGTTGGGACTGTTTCTCCCGCCATGACTTCACGCTCTGCTTCTGTCAATTCTGGGAAATCTGAAAAGAAAAGATCTGTCAATGGGATAATCTCATCTACTGATTTCATTTGTGGTTTATAGAGCTCAACTAATTTTTCAGCCTTGTCAGTTAAACGGCCCGCTTCCTCTAAGAATGGTTTTGCCATTTCAAAGATAGTTTCTAGGTCTGCATTCTTGATATAGTCATTGCTCATCCAGTCGAGTTTCTTCTGATCAAAGGCTGCTGGAGACTTGCTCAGGCGGTTTTCATCGAAAAGTTTAATGAGTTCTTCACGAGAGAAAATTTCATCTTCGCCACCTGGGTTCCAACCAAGAAGAGCAATAAAGTTAAAGACTGCTTCTGGTAAGTAACCTTTTTTACGGTAGTCTTCGATAAACTGAAGAGTGTTAGTGTCACGTTTTGACAGTTTTTTACCAGTCTCAGAGTTGATAATCAAGGTCATGTGACCAAACTCTGGTGCTTCCCAACCAAGTGCTTCATAAACCATGAGCTGTTTTGGTGTGTTAGCAATATGGTCGTCCCCACGGATAACATGGGAGATTTGCATATCATGGTCATCGATGACAACGGCAAAGTTGTAAGTTGGGTAACCGTCTTTCTTTTGGATAACCCAGTCACCACCGATATTGCCGCCTTCAAATTCGATATCACCTTTGACCATATCATGCCACTTGTAGATACCTGACTCATTGACAGCCAAACGGACAGTTGGGATGATCCCTGCTGCTTCACGTTCTGCGATGTAAGCTGCTTTTTCTTCTTCACTCATACCAAGGTATTCATTGATGTAGCGTGGTGTTTCGCCAGCTGCTTCTTGGCGTTCGCGTTCAGCTGCCAACTCTTCTTCTGTAACGTAAGATTTGTAGGCTTTTCCTTCAGCTAGCAATTGGTCGATATATTTTTGATACAAGTCCAAACGTTCAGACTGGCGGTAATTTTCATGTGTTTCTGGGCTTTCATCCCAATCCATACCTAACCAACGAAGGTTTTCAAGCTGTGAGCGTTCCCCATCTTCGACATGACGTTTACGGTCAGTATCTTCGATACGAATGATAAAAGTTCCACCATGATGACGTGCATACAAGTAGTTGAACAATGCTGTACGGGCATTCCCGATGTGTAGTAGTCCTGTTGGACTTGGTGCGTAACGTACGCGGATATCTTTTGACATAGCTTCTCCTATAAAGTCTCTAGGCGTCTGCCTTTTTGCTCTCTATATTATATCACAAGTCTT
Source organism: Streptococcus sp. 5346 (assembly GCF_013277455.1). Classification (GTDB taxonomy): domain Bacteria; phylum Bacillota; class Bacilli; order Lactobacillales; family Streptococcaceae; genus Streptococcus. Next base: position 130,976 of record NZ_VMMY01000012.1, on the reverse strand, counting down.
GGCTGAGTCCAATTTCTATGAATAAAGAGAGTAAAAAGAGTGGACAAACCACTCTTTTCTTCTATTATAGACGTGCGTTAAGTTCTTTGCTCAATTCTTCAAATCCTGGTTTTCCAAGAAGGGCGAACATATTACGTTTGTAAGCTTCAACTCCTGGTTGGTCAAATGGGTTGATGGCATTCAAGTAACCAGAAAGGGCGATAGCCAATTCGAAGAAGTAGATAGTGTAACCAAGAGTGAAGGCATCTTGCTCTGGAAGGGTCACGTACATGTTTGGTACATCACCATCTGTGTGGGCAAGAAGAACACCATCAGTCGCTTTTTTGTTTACAAAGTCAACGTCTTTTCCTTGAAGGTAACCAAGTCCGTCAAGGTCTTCTTCCAAGCTAGGGATAATCACGTTTTTACGAGGTTTGTCAACACGGACAACTGTTTCAAACATGATACGAGTTCCTTCTTGGATAAATTGACCAAGTGAGTGCAAGTCAGTTGAGAAGTTGGCTGAAGTTGGGTAGATACCTTTTTGGTCTTTTCCTTCTGATTCACCAGCCAATTGTTTCCACCACTCTGAGAAGTATTGAAGTGATGGCTCGTAGTTTACCAAGATCTCAGTTGCATAACCTTTACGGTAAAGGATGTTACGAACTGCTGCGTATTGGTAAGCTTCGTTTTCAGAGATTTTATCTGAAGTGTAGTCTTTGCGAGCTGCATTCGCACCTTCCATAAGGGCTTTGATGTCAGCTCCTGATGCTGCGATTGGAAGCAAACCAACGGCTGTCAATACTGAGAAGCGTCCACCGATATCATCTGGAACAACAAATGTTTCCCAACTGTTAGCGTCTGCTTCAACCTTAACAGCACCTTTTTGGCGGTCAGTTGTTGCATAGATACGTTTGTTGGCTTCTTCTTGTCCGTATTTTTTAACCAAGAGTTCTTTGAAGACACGGAAAGCGATAGCTGGTTCAGTTGTTGTACCTGATTTAGAAATCACGTTTACTGAGAAGTCTTTGTCTGCAACATACTCTACCAAGTCAGCAAGGTAAGTAGATGAGATTGAGTTTCCTGCGTAAAGGATTTGTGGAGCTTTGCGCTCTTCTTTTGTTTGCAAGTTAGCAAAGTGGTGGTTCAAGAAGTCGATTGCTGCTTTGGCACCAAGGTAAGATCCACCGATACCGATAACAACCAAAACATCGCTGTCTGATTTGATTTGCTCAGCAGCTTTCAAGATGCGGTCAAATTCTTCGCGGTCGTAATTTTCAGGAAGGTCCAACCATCCTAAGAAGTCGCTACCAGCACCAGTTCCTTTACGGATCAATTCATCTGCTGCTGTTACTTGTGATTGCATGTATTCCACTTCATGTGGTGCAACAAATTTGTCTAAAACTTTTGAATAATCAAATTTAATATGTGACATGTTATTCCTCCAATATTTCTTCTTTTCTATCATAACGCTTACCTTCGTTTTTTTCAAGTTTTTTGTCGAATTTCTCCAATTTTTATCAGAATTCAAACGTTTGCGTAAAAATGCCACATTCTAAAAATTTTGAAAAAATAAAAGAAAGAACGACCAGATGTTACAGTCGTTACAGTTCATTCAATAAATACTCAAATAATTCTAAATTGCCATCTTCTTCATTGACCAGAAACTCTGGATGCCACTGCAAACCGATAATGCGGTACTCATCGATAGACTCAATTGCTTCGATGGTTTGGTCTCTTGGATCAATAGCAGTTACACGGAAATTAGGTGCCAAATCTTTAATACTTTGACGATGGACAGAATTGACCTGACTTTCTTTTCCAAATAGCTTAGCTACTACGCTTCCTTCTACTGTCTCAATAGAGTGAGATGTTCCGAAAGGGAGGCCTTGCCAGTGACCTTCGATTTCTTGATTGAGGGTTCCCCCAAAGGCAACATTGACAAGTTGGACACCACGACAGATTGCCATAATTGGTTTATTCTGACGAAGCGCTTCTTTCAAGAGGGCCAGTTCAAACTCATCACGTACTAGATTGTAATCATCGCTCTCGATGGTCTTTTTCTCTCCATAAAACTGAGGATGGACATTTTGACCGCCTGTCAAAATGAGTTTGTCAATCATTTCTACATAATCGCGCACCACTGACTCATCACCAACAGGAATGACTAAAGGGAGACCACCGACTTGACGAATGCTCTCTGCGAATCTACAAGATACAGATGAGTGAATGTTTTTACCTTCTGCGTCTACGGGACATAGATTTGCAGCAACTCCTACAACCGTTCTAGCCATGATGTCTCTCCTTTCGAATGTTAACGATAGTCCTATCATATCACTCAAAAGACCTTTCGTCTAATATGTTTTTTTAAAGGCCGTGATAAATATTTTTTATGGACAAAAAAAGCTGCCCACATAGGACAACTTTTTCTTATTCGAAGACAAATTGATTGTGATAGAGTTCTGAGTAGAAGCCACCTAGTTTCAAAAGTTCATGGTGGTTACCGCGTTCAATGACTTCTCCATCTTTAAGGACAATAATCTGGTCTGCATTGAGGATGGTCTTCAAACGGTGGGCAATGACAAAACTGGTTCTACCCGCTACAACCGCCTCCATAGCATGCTGAATCTTACTTTCTGTCACCGTATCTACGTTTGAAGTGGCTTCATCTAGAATGAGAACTTCTGGATCTGTCATCAGGGTTCGAGCGATAGAAATCAATTGTTTCTGTCCTGTTGAGAAGATGCTCTGGTCATCATCGATAAGGGTATCGTATTTATCAGGCAAACTTTCGATATAGTCGTGAATGTGGGTTGCTTTTGCTGCTGCCTCAACCATTTCTTGACTAGCATCTGGCACACCAAAACGGATATTGTCTCGAATCGTTCCGCTAAACAAGACCGAATCCTGCAAGACAATTCCCACCTTGCTTCTGAGACTATCTAAATCATAGTCACGGATGTCTTTGCCGTCAAAATAAATACCACCAGCATCAACATCATAAAAGCGATTGATGAGGTTCATAATAGTCGTTTTCCCTGACCCTGTCGGACCAACAACCGCTGTCATCTGACCTTTCGGGGCAGAAATGCTGACATCTTTCAAAATAGGTTTATCAGGCAAGTATGAAAAATCAATATGACTAATTTCAACACCTTCTTGCAACTTAGTGAAGATTGGAGCCTTTTCAGGTCGGATTTCTTCCTCTGCGTCAAACATTTCCTGAATTCGTTCAGCACCTGTAAAGGCCAACTGAAGGCTTCCCCAACTCGCTGCAACTTGGATAATAGGCTGGTAGTACTGCTGTGAAAATTGGGCAAACATAACAATCAAACCTAGGGCTGTACTTGTTTCAATAGACTTATCATTCAAAAGTACAGCTGAACCAGCAAAGATGACGATGGCTGTATTAACCAAGCTCATCCCATTCATGACAGGGAAAAGAATTCCTGAGAACATTCTTCCTTTAAAGGTCGCCTTGCGCACGCGCTCATTTTGTTCAAGAAATCCTGCCATCATATCCTCTTGAATTCCTTGCACAATCACGGCTTTTTGGCCTGAGATACTCTCATCCATATAAGCGTTGAGTTTCCCTACCTCTTTCTGCTGGAGGTTGGTGTATTTGCGGGCCATTTTCACGATGAAAATCAGCATGAGGAAGGCAACTGGTGTGCTGGCAATAGTGATAAGAGCCAGCGTCACATTTCTCGAAAACATGACAAGAATCAGACCAATGTATAAAACAATATTGCTCATGACCTGAATCAAGCTCTCGTTAAAAGCTTGGAGGATATTATCCAAATCACTGGTAAAACGAGACAGTATATCGCCATCCTGTCGGCGGTCAAAGAAAGAAACCGTTAACCGAGCAAGCTTACCGAAGAGACCTTTGCGCATCTCGTTGGTCGACTCCGCAATCACGCGCGTCATGAGACACATGTATATCACACTAGAGATAAATAGAACCAAAACCAGCAGACCAAGATTGAACATGATTCCTGATAGGCTTTGCCAAACAAGTTCTGGATTGCCATCTTGATAAGCTTGAACTAAATTGGCTAGCTCTGTTACTGCTTGTCCAGAAAAGACCGGAAAGAGAGCTTGGGCAAGAGTAGCCAGAACAATCATCAGGATGACAACTACAAATGATAGCTTATAGACTTTAAAATAATTCCAAAAAAATTGAACTGTCTTCATTTTACTCCTCCTTTCCTTTCTGTGTTTCGTAGATTTCACGGTAAACGGCATTGTTGGCAACCAAGTCTGCATGCGTACCTTGACCAATCAATCGTCCTTGATCTAGAACCAAGATTTTATCTGCATGAACAACCGAGCTAATCTTTTGAGCGATGATAATGGTTGTCGTCCCTTTCAAGTCCTTATTCAAGGCTTCTTGAACCAGGCGCTCTGACTTGGCATCCAAGGCCGAGGTCGAATCGTCAAAAATCAGAATACGTGGATTGCTGACAATTCCACGAGCAATCGACATCCTTTGCTTTTGCCCACCAGAGAAATTGGTTCCCCTTTCCTCAACTGGACTTTCAAAGGTTTTCTCCATACGATGAATGAATTCACTAGCTTGGGCAATATTTGCTGCGCGCTCCATTTCAAATAGAGTAGCATCTCCCTTACCCTGTCTCAAGTTATCTGCAATCGTTCCACTGAAGAGAATGGCACGTTGAAGAACGATAGAGACAGCTTTACGCAGGGTCCCTTCACTCACTTCTCGAATATCCTTGCCACCGATTTTGATAGCCCCTTCCTGCGGATCAAAGAGACGTGGAATCAATTGAGCCAAGGTTGATTTTCCTGCACCAGTCGCTCCAACTACACCAACCATTTGACCAGGTTCAATAGTAAAGCTCACATCTTTCAGCATCGGTTCCTTGTCCATTGGATAGGTAAAGGTCACATTTTCAAAGCTAAGACTTCCGACCAACTCTTCATCTGGGACATCCTTGAAAGTCATGGCTGGCTCTGCGTCCAGAATTTCTCGAATACGACGCATGGAAATCATAGCACGACTGACAGAATTTCCCAAAAATCCAACCATAACAATGGTAAAGATAATCTGGCTTAGGTAATTGACAAAGGAAGCAATGGAACCAACAACTGACGGATCCGACTGAACCATCCCTGCAACTAGCCAAATAGAGAGGAATACCGCCCCATAACCGACCAACATCATGAAAGGTTCCACTACTGAAAAGGCATAACCAATGTAAAGATTTTGACCGAGTAGCTCGTCTGAAACCTCCGTAAACTTAGCAAACTGCTCTTTTTCTTGGACAAAGGACTTGACCACGCGAACGCCACGCAGATTTTCCTTGGCAATGGCATTGATGCGCTCAAGAAGGGTTTGAAACTTAGCAAAACGAGGCCCCATCATTCCCATCATGACAGCAGTCAAACCAAAAATCAAGACTACCATGAGAACAATTACCCACCACAGAGAGGGTAGGGTTTGAACCGCCAGGATAAAGGAACCGATGAACAAGAGGGGAAGTCTGAAAAGAATCTGGAAGGTCATCATGACCACGTTCTGAATCTGGTTGATATCATTTGTCATTCGAACGACTAGATTTCCCGCATTAAATTGTTCAATATTGGCATAAGAAAAGGTTTGGATTTTACGGAAGGCATCCTCCCGAAGATCGGATGAAACTCCTTGGGCAATATAGGCCGCAAGGACAACATTGAGCCCACCAGCAACCAGACCGACCACGGCCACACCAATCAACCAAGCCCCGATACTATAAATAGCTTCATATTTTCCAGCAAGGAGGGCGTCTAACACTTCCTGCAGATAACGCGGTTGCAAAAGTGAACTAGCAACCATCAAGCCTGTCATCAGGAGCGAAGCCAAGGCCTGCCACTTGTAGGTTTTTATTTTCTGAATCAGCATACTTTCTCCTTAAAAAATAGACAAAAGGGAGCGACAATGCGTCAGCTCCTTTTCATTCTGTTTGTGTGATGTTATTCTAGCAAAAAAGTGGGGGATTGTCAAAGAAGTCTCCTTGATATAGCTAGAATGACAAGTCATTCATTCTTTATAATTTTTGTTTTAACTCGACCAAGACATTCATAGCCTGCATAGGTGTCATATTGTAAACATCCAGTTTAGACAATTCTGCTAGGATAGGATGCTCTTCTGCCGTATCAAAGAGTGAAATCTGTTCTGTGACAGCACTTGTTTGCCTCATGGGAGCAGGACTTTCTGTTCCTTGATTCTCTAACTGAGTCAAAATTTTATCCGCCCTTGCTAAAAGATCAGCCGGTAAACCAGCAATCTTGGCAACATGGATACCATAGGATTTATCAGCTGGCCCTGGTTCAATTTTATGAAGGAAGGTCACCTGCCCATCCTGCTCTAAGGTTGCCACGTGGACATTGACCAAGTGTTGTAAACTAGACTCCAGACTAGTCAACTCATGGTAGTGGGTCGCAAAGAGGGTCTTGGCTCCAATATACTCATGGATGTATTCGATGATGGACTGAGCAAGAGCCATCCCGTCATAAGTTGCAGTTCCACGACCTAATTCGTCAAAAAGAATCAAGGAATTTTTGGTCGCATGCGAAATGGCATTGTTGGCCTCCATCATCTCCACCATGAAGGTTGATTGACCTGAAACCAAGTCATCGGCTGCTCCGATACGGGTAAAAATCGCATCAAAAATAGGTAAATAGGCGCTTTCTGCTGGCACATAAGAACCCAACTGAGCCATAACCGCCGTCATAGCTAACTGACGCATGTAGGTAGACTTCCCGCTCATGTTTGGCCCTGTAATCAGTTGAATACTGGTATCTTCTGCCATCTGAATCGTATTGGGAATATAGGTCTGAGCCCCCATAACCTTTTCAACGACAGCATGGCGCCCTTTCTGGATATCAATTCGCGAATCATCTCCGAATTCAGGTCTAATCAAATGCTGGGTTTCAGCAACAACTGCGAGACTTTGCAGGACATCAACTGTCGCAATTCCTTGGGCTAGAGCTTGTAAACGTTGGATGTACTTGCTGACCTCTTCACGAATACGCATAAAAATTTCGTACTCTAGATTGGCTGACTTCTCACGTGCCTCCAACATGTCGCCTTCGATACGAGCTAATTCCTCGGTACCGAAGCGTTCTGAGTTTTTCAGCGTCGCCTTGCGGAAAAAGTGAGCAGGCACATTTCCCAGTTGTGAATTGGTCACATGGAAATAGTAGCCATCCTTTTTATTGTAGTCAATCTTAAGCGTGCTGATACCAGAGTTTTCTCGCTCCTTGGCCTCAATCTCAGCAATCCAACTAGTCCCTTCTCTGAGAACACGACGGTATTTATCCAAAGTCTCATCAAATCCCGTCCGGATAATACCACCTTCTGTAATCACATGAGGAGCTTCAGGAGCAATCGCTGCGCTAATCAAACTCTCCAACTCAGGAATTCCATCCAGTTGTGCGATGAGATAGGCTAGAGCAGGTTGCTCCATCCCTTCTAAAATCGCACGAATCCGTGGCACACTAGACAAGGTGGTCGCCAACTGCAAGAGATCCTTGGGATTGGTTTTGCCAAAAGAAACACGACTAGCCAAGCGTTCGATATCATAGACACCCTTGAGACTGTCTGTCAAATCACTGCGCTCAAAGAAATGGTCGAGGAAGACCTGCACCACTTCTTGACGTTGGATAATTCGTTCCTTATCAATCAAGGGGCGATGAATCCAAGACCGCAAGAGACGCATTCCCATAGCCGTTTTGGTTTCATCCAAAAGCCAGAAAAGACTGCCTTGTTTCTTACCCGAGCGAGCATTCTCAACCAAATCCAGACTAGCCTTGGTCGCATAATCCATCTGCAAGTAATCTTTGATTTCATAACGGATAACAGGCTTGAGGTGGTTCAATTCCCGCATCTGGGTTCGATGGACATACTGGAGCAACTTACTAGATGCCGCTTGCTCCACAGATGCCAATCGTGAATCCAGTAAATGAAGGTCTTCAAAGCCTTCTTTTTCATAGGAAAGTACCAGATTCATCTGACGACTAAGGATTTGTTCCTCTTCCTCAGACAAGTCATATCCCAACACTACTTCGCGCGCCTTGAGATTGCGGATTTCCCCACAAACCAGTGTGAAATCCAAAAGACCTGTCACATAAAAGTCACCCGTCACCAGGTCCATATAAGCTAAGCCAAATTGACTGCCATCACGGTCTATAGCAACCAAGAAATTGTTCTGACTATCCGGCTTACTGCTATCGACCACTGTCCCTGGCGTAATGACCTGAACAACCTCTCGTTTCACAACCCCAACTGCTTGTTTAGGATCTTCCATCTGCTCTGCGATAGCCACCTTATAACCCTGCTCAATCAAGACATCAATGTACTGTTGGGCAGAATGATAGGGGACACCTGCCATAGGAATCGGATTGTCCGCATTCTTGTTGCGACTTGTTAAGGAAATTTCCAGAATCTGCGCAGCATTGACCGCATCCTCATAAAATAATTCATAAAAATCACCCATCCGAAAGAGCAAAAAAGCATCTGGATATTGCTTTTTAATATCCACATACTGTTGCATGCCGGGTGATAACTTTTCTGTCGCCATTTTCCGTCTCTCCTTGTCAAAAATAAGTCTTGAGAGTAACTCCCAAGACCTTACTTATCTTTCATCAAATCTAGCAAACGATCTTCCATGAGTTTGGCAACGTGCTGGTCTCGACAAATGACCAATAAGGTATTGGCACCAGCAACTGTTCCTAAAATCCATTCATCCTTGTTTGCATCTACAATATTTGCCAAAACAGAGGCTTCGCCCAATTTGGTATGAAGCACCAAGGTAAACTCTGCTCTTGCAACACCTTCTAAATGATGAGACAAAAATTCCACCAAATCAATCTTTTCTGTCTCATTTGCTAGTACATAATACACCATATCATTTTTCTTGACCTTGGTCAAGCCGATTTCGCGCAAATCACGAGACAGGGTTGTCTGCGTCACAAAAACATTGTGCGCCTCCAACCGATCTTGAATTTCTTTTTGTGTACTTAATTTCTCCTCAGTAATCATTTTTTTTATTAACTGATGACGATCTCTTTTTCTCATAAAATCCTCTTATGTGAATATTTATAACTATTTTTATAACTATATTATACCAAAAAAATAGGAGATTTCAAAAATTTTTTCTTCTTTCTTTAAAATTGTGATAAAATAGTAGAAAAGTCCAAAAAGGAGCTCTTAATGAATACAAAAGAATTGATTGCTAGCGAGTTGGCTAGCATCATTGATAGCCTGGACCAAGAGGCTATTTTAAATTTACTGGAAACACCTAAAAACTCAGAAATGGGAGACATCGCTTTCCCTGCTTTTTCTCTTGCAAAAGTCGAACGTAAAGCACCTCAAATGATTGCGGCTGAACTGGCTGAAAAAATTAACAGCCAAGCCTTTGAAAAGGTTGTCGCAACAGGACCTTACGTTAACTTTTTCCTTGATAAATCTGCCATTTCTGCTCAAGTATTGCAAGCTGTTATCACTGAAAAAGAACACTATGCTGATCAAACTATTGGCAAACAAGAAAATGTTGTGATCGATATGTCTAGTCCCAATATCGCTAAGCCATTCTCTATTGGCCACCTGCGCTCAACTGTTATCGGAGATAGCTTGTCACATATTTTCCAAAAAATCGGTTATCAAACGGTCAAGGTCAACCATTTGGGAGACTGGGGTAAACAGTTTGGGATGCTGATTGTTGCCTACAAAAAATGGGGCAACGAAGAAGCTGTAAAAGCTCATCCAATCGATGAACTTCTTAAACTCTACGTCCGCATCAATGCTGAAGCTGAAAATAACCCTAGCTTGGATGAAGAAGCACGCGAATGGTTCCGTAAACTTGAAAATGGCGACGAGGAAGCTCTTGCTCTTTGGCAATGGTTCCGTGATGAAAGTTTGGTGGAATTTAACCGTCTTTACAATGAATTGCAAGTCGAATTTGACAGCTACAACGGAGAAGCCTTCTACAACGATAAGATGGATGCAGTTGTAGACATTCTTTCTGAAAAAGGCCTTCTTGTTGAATCAGAAGGTGCCCAAGTTGTGAATCTTGAGAAATATGGAATTGAACATCCAGCCCTTATCAAAAAATCTGATGGTGCAACTCTCTACATCACACGTGACTTGGCTGCAGCTCTTTACCGTAAAAACGAATACCAATTTGCTAAATCTATCTATGTCGTTGGTCAAGAGCAATCTGCCCACTTTAAACAGCTCAAAGCTGTCTTGCAAGAAATGGGCTACGACTGGAGTAACGACATTACTCACGTTCCTTTTGGTTTAGTTACAAAAGAGGGGAAAAAACTCTCCACTCGTAAAGGGAATGTCATCTTGCTAGAACCAACTGTTGCAGAGGCCGTTAGTCGTGCCAAGGCCCAAATCGAGGCTAAAAATCCTGAACTTGAAAACAAAGACCAAGTAGCCCATGCTGTTGGGGTTGGAGCCATTAAATTCTATGACCTCAAAACCGACCGTACAAATGGATACGACTTCGACTTAGAGGCTATGGTATCCTTCGAGGGTGAAACTGGACCTTATGTTCAATACGCCTACGCTCGTATCCAATCTATCTTGCGCAAAGCAGACTTCAAACCAGAAACAGCTAGCAACTATAGCTTGAATGATGCTGAAAGCTGGGAAATCATCAAACTCATCCAAGACTTCCCACGTATTATCAACCGTGCAGCGGATAACTTTGAACCTTCTATCATTGCTAAATTTGCAATTAGCCTGGCTCAAGCCTTTAACAAATACTATGCACATACACGTATCTTGGATGAAAGCCCAGAACGCGACAGCCGTCTAGCTCTTAGCTACGCAACTGCAGTTGTTCTCAAAGAAGCCCTTCGCTTGCTTGGAGTAGAATCGCCTGAGAAGATGTAAATCGCCAAAGTTACTTGATTGCGGAGCAATCTAAGTAACTAACGCCAAATCCTATTCGGACTTTGGCTAGGCGCTTCACTAGTTTTAGGACATAAATATGATCGATTTATGTCCTAAAACGTCGTAATCTTCAAGTTATTGGAACTAAAGTTCCTAATTGTTAGACGCTAGCCGCTTATATGCGGACTAGCTAACTGCTTCACTAGTCATGACCCCTAAATATAATCGATTTAGGGGCCATGACGTCGTAATCAGAGACACTTGTCTAAACGCTTTACTAATTCATCTAACCCAATAATATCGATTTGGTTTGTTTCATGTCGTAATCTTTTAGTTACTTGATTAAAAAGCAGTTTAAGTAATTAAGACCAAATCCTATACGGATTTTGGTTTAGAGGCCTATCAAAAATCTTATCAAGTTTTGCTGACTTGTTCTGCTATTTTAGGTCCACTAAATCGATTTACTCACTACTACTTCTTTATCATACAGGGAGATTTCTTATGAGCCAATATGCTTATATCCTCGTTGTAATTAGCTTGGTGTTCCTTTTTCTGCTCAATAAGTACGAAAAGGAGAGACTTCAAAGGCTCTACCAAGAACAACTTTTGAAGGATGAAACATTTAGAGCTGACATCAAGGAGAAAATTCACACGACTGAAAATATCAATGATGTCATTGCTTACATCAATAAAACTTATCATCTGGGAATGTTGCTATCAAAAGACATTACAGATCAATTGAAATAAACCTAGCTATACTTTAATGAATGTCAAAACCGAGACTAAGAGTTTAATACTGAGTCTCGGTTTTTGTGTATTTTTCAAACAACAAAGCCACCACTCCCCAGCAATGAAAGTGCAAAATCCTCTAGAATATGATAGAATAATGGAAAGGACTCTATTAAGGAGGAAATCATGGAAAAACAAACCGTCGCCGTCTTGGGGCCTGGTTCTTGGGGAACTGCCCTTTCACAAGTCTTAAATGACAATGGACACGAGGTACGTATTTGGGGAAACATTCCCGAACAAATCAATGAAATTAATACACACCATACTAATAAGCACTACTTTAAAGATGTCATCCTAGACGAAAATATCATTGCCTACACCAACTTAGCAGATGCATTAAAAGATGTGGATGCGATTTTGTTTGTTGTCCCAACAAAAGTGACACGACTTGTTGCCCAACAAGTTGCTCAAACCTTAGACCATAAGGCTATCATCATGCACGCATCAAAGGGATTAGAACCCGATAGCCATAAACGATTATCAACCATCCTTGAAGAAGAAATTCCTGAACATCTCCGCAGTGATATCGTCGTTGTCTCAGGGCCTAGTCATGCAGAAGAGACTATTGTGCGTGACCTGACTTTAATCACTGCTGCTTCTAAAGATTTACAAACAGCTCAATACGTTCAGGAGCTCTTTAGTAATCACTACTTCCGACTTTATACCAATACGGATGTTATCGGGGTCGAAACCGCTGGTGCTCTTAAAAACATTATCGCTGTCGGTGCTGGAGCTTTACATGGTCTGGGATTTGGTGACAATGCCAAGGCAGCCATCATCGCTCGAGGCTTGGCAGAAATTACCCGCTTAGGGGTAGCACTCGGTGCCAGTCCATTGACCTATAGCGGCTTATCTGGTGTGGGAGATTTGATTGTAACGGGAACCTCCATCCACTCTCGTAACTGGAGAGCCGGAGATGCTCTTGGTCGTGGAGAATCTCTAGCTGATATCGAAGCCAATATGGGCATGGTAATCGAAGGAATCTCAACGACTCGAGCAGCCTATGAACTAGCGCAAGAACTTGGAGTCTATATGCCCATTACACAAGCCATTTACCAAGTTATTTACCACGGAACCAATATCAAAGATGCCATTTATGACATCATGAACAATGAATTTAAAGCAGAAAATGAGTGGTCTTAACCCTCTAAAGAAAGGATTCTTATGACATCAAAAGTTAGAAAGGCAGTCATCCCTGCCGCTGGGCTTGGAACTCGATTTTTACCAGCAACCAAGGCTCTTGCCAAAGAAATGTTACCAATTGTAGACAAACCAACTATCCAGTTTATCGTGGAAGAGGCTCTCAAATCAGGTATTGAAGATATTCTGGTTGTCACTGGTAAATCAAAACGTTCTATTGAGGACCACTTTGACTCAAACTTTGAGCTTGAATACAATCTTAAGGAAAAAGGCAAAACGGATTTGTTAAAATTGGTAGATGAAGCAACTGGTATGCGCCTCCATTTCATCCGCCAAACTCACCCTCGTGGTCTTGGAGACGCTGTCCTACAAGCCAAAGCTTTTGTAGGGAATGAGCCCTTCGTTGTTATGCTGGGTGATGACCTTATGGACATCACAGACGAGAATGCCGTTCCTTTGACAAAACAACTGATGAATGATTACGAAAAGACACACGCATCAACCATTGCTGTCATGCCCGTACCACACGAAGACGTTTCATCATATGGAGTTATCGCTCCTCAAGGTGAAGGGATTAATGGTCTCTATAGCGTTGAAACTTTCGTTGAAAAACCAGCTCCCGAAGATGCACCAAGTGATTTAGCAATTATCGGTCGCTATCTTCTGACACCAGAAATTTTTGATATCCTCGAAAAGCAAGCTCCTGGTGCTGGAAATGAAATCCAGCTTACCGATGCTATAGATACTCTCAATAAAACACAACGTGTTTTTGCCCGTGAATTTACAGGAGCTCGTTACGACGTTGGGGATAAGTTTGGCTTTATGAAAACATCTATTGACTACGCCCTCAAGCACCCACAAGTCAAAGATGACTTGAAAGATTACCTCATCCAACTTGGAAAAGAATTGGCTGAGAAGGAATAATACTCTTCGAAAATCTCTTCAAACCACGTTAGCGTCGCCTTACCGTATATATGGTTACTGACTTCGTCAGTCTTATCTGCAACCTCAAAACAGTGTTTTGAGCTGACTTCGTCAATTCTATCTACAACCTCAAAGCAGTGCTTTGAGCAACCTGCTGCTAGTTTCCTAGTTTGCTTTTTGATTTTCATTGAGTATAAAATAAAAAGATAAGGTTCGAAAAATTCCTTATCTTTTTTCATTACACAAATTTTCATCCCATTCCCTTGTAGAGAAGCAAGACTGCGAGTCCTACGAATAACACTACCGCTCCTAACCTCTGGCTGGTACTATACATCCATCTTTCTCCTCGAACTGGAAAGATAATTGCTAGAAATGCTCCACCAACTGCTCCCCCGATATGGCCTGCTAGACTGATTCCTGGAATCAGAACACTTCCAATAATGTTAACCACAAAAAGGGTCAGATAAGACTGTCCTAGATGTTGGATATAGGGGTTGCGAGTGGCATAGCGAAGAATGATAATCGCAGCAAATAGCCCATAGAGAGAAGTCGAGGCTCCTGCTGCTAAGGATTTAGGACTAAATACAAAAACAAAGAGATTGCCCATCATTCCAGATAAGAGATAGAGAAGGAAAAACTTCTTGGATCCGAAAATTTCCTCTACTTGCCTACCAAGATAATAGAGCGAAAGCATATTGACAATGAAATGCTCCCACCCAATATGAACAAAAATGGCAGAAAAGAGACGCCAAATCTGCTCGGGAAAGAGCCGAATAGCAGGCCCATACATAGCTCCAAATCGAAATAATGTATCCGCCCTGTCAAAGTTTCCACCTGTAGTCACCAACATTAGTAGAAATACCAAGGCCGTCACTAAGAGGAAGAAACTCGTTACAGGGTAACGTCTATCAAAGATTTCCTTCATCAATCAGAACCTCCTGAACAGGAATATCATGCTTTTCAGGGATAAAGTCCTGAACTTGATAATGATAAACCGTACTCAAAGTATGACCAGAAAAATATTCCAGATAGCGGTCATAATAACCTCCGCCATAGCCAATTCGATATCCCTTTGTCGTAAAAGCCAGCCCTGGAACATGAATCAAATCAATCTGAGAGGCATCCACCACTTCCAAATCTCCCTGTGGTTCCAGTAATCCAAAGGAAGTTTTTACCAACTGCTGCGGATCATAGACCACAAAGTCCATGCGCCCTTTGGGATAAGTTTTAGGTATCAGAACCTTCTTGCCGTCCTTCAGCGCCTGCTCAATCAATCCCTGAGTTTGAAACTCATGAGGAAAAGAGAGATAGGTTGCGATGATCTTGGCTTCTTGGTAGAAGGGGTGTTGTAAAAGTCGCTCAGTTAAAGCTTGGTCTATAAACTGTTTTTGCTCTCGAGGGATAGCCTTCATTTCGTGCAAGACTTGCTTGCGTAATTCTGCTTTCATAGACAATTCCTCTACTCTGCTGCCTTCTTTTTCAGGAAACTAGAGACCGCATCCACCCCAATAGCTAATGCTTCTTCCTTAGGACTCATCTGAGGGTGATGAAGGGCGTAAGGACTATCGATACCTAGCCAAAACATAACACCATCAACCTTTGAAAGGAGATAACCAAAGTCTTCACCTGTCATAGCAGGATCGATATCAATCAACTCGATTCCCTCTTTTTCGGCAAAGAAATCCATCAGTTCACGCGCCAAGGCTGGATTGTTCTCAACAGGCAGGTATCCACCTTGTTTGAGTTCCACTTCGACTTCCATATCAAAGGCTGCTGCAACTCCTTCTGCAACTGTTTTGACCCGCTTTTGCACCAAGAGACTCATGTCCTGTGTCAAGGCCCGAATAGTTCCATGTAAAAAAGCTGTATCTGTGATGACATTGTTGGTTGTTCCAGCTTGAAAAAGACCAAAGGTCACCACTGCTCCCTCGATTGGGTTGACATTGCGGCTAACAACTGACTGCACTTGGGTCACAAAGTAACTAGCAGCCACCAAGGCGTCATTGGCTTCATGAGGAAAAGCTGCGTGGCCACCTTTGCCTTTGAAACGGATCTTCACCTCACAGGTCCCTGCAAAGAGTGTATGAGTATTAGTCGCAATCTGGCCGACTTTTAAATCTGGACGGACATGGAGTCCATAAAACTGGTCTGGCAACCAGTCTCCAAAAGCGCCATCTTCATACATGAGCATGCCACCAGCTTCATTTTCTTCAGCAGGTTGAAACAGAAAGAGCAGATTGTTCTTTGGTTGCTCCTCAAGGGCGCGCTCTAAACATCCCAAGGCAATGGTCATGTGGAAATCATGTCCACAGGCGTGCATGCGACCTTGGTGCTGAGAAGCGAAAGGAAATCCTGTTTGTTCGACAATAGGCAGGCCATCAATATCTGTTCTCCAACCAATAGTACGCTCTGGCTGACTTCCCTGCAAATAAACCAAAATACCTGTCCGCCAAGTACGAATTTGAACAAAATCCTTGCCCGCAGTCAATTTCTCAATCACATCTAGCAAATAAGCCTGAGTCTTGAACTCCTCCAAACCAATCTCTGGAATCTGGTGCAAATCTCGTCTAGTCTGAATCAAATCTAACATCTATCTATCCTCCTATATAGCAGAAAGAGGCTGGAAAAGGGTTCCGCCTCTATTTTTCTTTTACAATTACAAGGTACGAAGCGCATCCTCTAGCGCTGTTTTTTGTTGGGTTTGGGCATCAATCTCTTTGATGATACGAGCTGGAACACCTGCTACTACCACGTTTTCTGGAACATCTTGGGTAACGATAGCTCCTGCTGCGACAACTGAACCACTACCGATTTGAACCCCTTCAATAACCACTGCGTTGGCACCGATAAGAACATTGTCTCCAACACGGACTGGTTCTGCACTAGCTGGCTCAATCACACCTGCAAGAACGGCACCTGCACCAACGTGACTGTTTTTCCCAACGATAGCACGGCCACCAAGGATAGCCCCCATGTCAATCATAGTTCCTGCACCAATTTCAGCACCGATATTGATAACAGCCCCCATCATGATAACAGCATTGTCTCCAATTTCAACCTGGTCACGGATAATCGCACCTGGCTCGATACGAGCGTTAATCTCACGTTTGTCTAGCAAAGGAACTGCAGAATTACGAGCATCTTGCTCAACAACATAGTCTTGATTTTCTACCAAACCATCGAGAAGAGGAGCCACGTCCTTCCAATCTCCGAATAGGACATTCCCTAGTTTGATAACAGAGCTAGGTACAGCAGTTGCGAGTTGTCCATCAAAGGTTACTTTAACACTGGTTTTCTTCTCAGCATTAGCGATAAATTGGATAATTTCTTGAGCGTTCATTTTTGTAGCAGTCATAAAAGGCCTCTCATTCTTTATAATGATAACTATTCTACCAAAAAAGGCCTCAAATTTGAAGCCTTTTTGTCTGTTTTTAGGTATGATTTTTTAGGGATGTGAGATAAAACGTGCTGTCGGTAAAAGCAAGCCCCTACCGATACAACCTAAAAACACTCTTCACAACTATCTCCCCGTGTTTTATTGACTATTCTAGTATAGCACACTTTTAGAATTAAGAAAAGACTTTTTATCTACTTTCTTTCGCTTCTTCTATAGACAAAAATATCATAGGCAAAATAATCAAGGCCATAGCTAGAAGAAGGGACCAATCCACTACCAATCCTAAGAACAAAACACTCAAGAGAGCAGAAGAGAGAGGTTCACTGGCACTGATAACGGAAACCACCAAGGGAGAAACCAAGGACACAGCCTTCATGGAAATAAAAAAAGCAAAAGCCGTCCCAAAGAAAGCGATAATGAGACAAATCAAAATACTCCAAATATCCAGAGTAAAGGAAAGTTGGTAAACCGGCGAAAGAACATTGCTAAATAAACCCGCCAAAATCATCCCCCACCCAACCGTGGGAACAAAACCGTATCTCTTAGCGAAAGGTTGAGGTAGGATAACATTAAACATAACACCCATGGCACTCAGCAAACCTGTTATAAGAGCTAGCGGCGTCATGGATAACTGAGAGAGATCTCCCTTTGTCGCCATCAAGCACACGCCCAGCATGGCAACCAAAACATAGAAAATAGCGCTTTTTGACGCTCGTTTTTGATAAACCAAGCGATTGTAAAAGAGGATAAAGACAGGACTGATAAACTGTAAAATAGTCGCTGTCGCTGCATTTGAGTATTCTACACAGAGATAGAAAAAATATTGGACTGAAAAAATCCCCAAAATAGCATAGGCCAAAAAGGGCAGGTAATTTTTCTTGTCTCGCCAAATATCTAGCACTTGCGATTTTAATTGCATCGCAGACCAAATGAGTACAAGACTTCCTGCCAGTGTCAAACGCATAGAGGTAATCCAGCCCGAAGACACCTGATAATGAGTAAAGAAGTACTCTCCTAAAATCCCACAGATTCCCCAGATTAAGCCGGATAGGAGCGAATAAATGGTTCCTTTAACAATCTTTTTCTGATACTGATTCATACCTTTATTGTAACACGAAAGGGAAAAAGAAAAAAGTGGCAATCCATTGATTAGCCACTTCATTTAGCACAGTTTATAGAACTTATCGTCTCGTCCTTGAAGAAGAAGGTCGTGTAGCACTTGAGTTACTACTGTCGCTAGAGCTACTACTTGAACTGCTGGAGCTTGATGGAGTTGGTAGACTCCCCACGATGCTAGACCAAGCATTCTGATAATCCGCATCACTTCCGCCAATAGCAAAGCGATAACTGGTCGTTGGCGCTCCTGCCTTATTAGCCCAATAGCTGGTAACAGTCGAACCTGTAACATCTACCTCTTTTCCTTCAACAGAAACCTTCCCTGGTTTTTGACCTGTTGATTTCAAGACTTCGGATTTTACGACACTAGGATCTAAAGCGAAGCGCTCGTTCCCCCAAATGCTTGGGGAGGCTTGCTGAATCGCATTTACCAGATGAGCCATGTAATTAGAGTTATTAGAATAACCTGCTCTACGTGACAATGAATGATTATCATCATGCCCAATCCAGCCACCTAGGGTTAATCTAGGTGTCGAAAGCATGAGCCACATATTTTCGTCTTGGTTGGTTGTACCAGTCTTCCCAATCCAATCTGCATTGGCTAGAGTAGGATTTAAAGAAGTCAGATTCGTCTTGAAGGTTGTTGTCACACGAGAGGATAGAACTTCTCGTAGCAATCCCTGCATAATCGTCGCAGTAGCTTTTGAATAGACTTGAACTGGTTTATCCTGATACTCATACACCACTCTACCATCTGCTGCTTCAATTTTAGAAATCACATGCTTCTGATGATAAACCCCGTTATTAGCTAGGGTCTGATAGCCATTGGTATGCTGGGCAACTGTGACTTCAATACCACCACCCATCGGCAAGCTCTCAATACCGTACTCAGGAATCTCGTAGCCCATCTTTTCCATATAACCTTTCACATCAATACCCTTTTCACGGAGCATACGATAGGTCCAGTAAGCAGGGATATTCCATGAATAGTTCAAGGCTTCTCCCAAGGTCATCATTCCTGTTCCCTTGCTATTAGCATACATAATCGGATTGCCATTAGCAAAGTTTGTTGGATAGTTAGAGAGAATCGTTTCGCTTCCCATCAAGCCCTGGTCAATAGCAATACCGTAGGCCAGCAAGGGCTTGGTAGTAGAAGCTGGCGAACGTTTGGTATCAAAGGCATGATTATTTTGATTTTCTTGATAATTACGACCACCTACAAAGCCTAGAATAGCACCTGTTTGGTTGTCCATCAAGACATTTCCTACTTCTACACGACCTGTTCCATCGTCTAAAAGATAGCCATAGTCAGCAACCGCATTTTGCATGGCAGAATGAATTTTCTGGTCTATGGTAGTAGTAATCTTATAACCACCATTTTCAATTTCCTTGGCTGCCAAATCACGATAAAACTTCTGAGTTGCCTCATTTTTCAACTCCTTAGCGGAGACATTGTCTCTCTGAGCTAGATAGTCATACATACGTTCTTGAGCTTCTGCCAAAGTTGTAAAATATAAATAGTCTCGTGAAATTCCTGTGACCGTGCCCGATGGTAAAAAGTCCTGTTTAAGGTCATAATCCTTGTATTGAGAATACTCGTCCTTGCTTAAGGCACCTGTACGATACATACTGTAAAGAACTGCCTTAGCCCGTCTTAAGCCAATTTCTAGGTCTTCATCACTCTTCAACTCTCCAGTATTTTCATAAGGAGAGTAGGTAATGGGACTCTGTGGAAGTCCTGCTAAAAATGCTGCTTGAGGAACAGTCAACTGACTTGCATCTACACCGAAAATCCCCTCAGCTGCCTGCTGAGCTCCTGCAATATTCTGCCCCTTATTATTTCGGCCAAAGGGAGCCACATTGAGATAAGTCGTTAAAATATCATCCTTATTCATGGCGCGTTCCAAGGCAAGAGCATCTACAATTTCTGTCGCCTTACGAGCCAAAGTCGGTGCATCCCCAACCACCTGCTGTTTAATCAGTTGCTGGGTCAAGGTTGAACCCCCACTTGAGGAACCCAAACCTACAAATTTCCCCAAGGTCGCACGAATCACCGCCTTGGGCACTACACCCTTATGTTCTTTAAAGTGTTCATCTTCCGTCGCAATGATAGCCTTCTTCAGATTTTCCGAAATTTGCTCAGATGAGATAGAAGTGCGCAACAAATCACTCTCTATGGAAGCAATCACCGTCCCATCTGCATAGGTAATCTCTGAAATAGAAGAAATGTCCTTGACCTGATGTACCAATTCTTCTGTCTGAGGCACCCGAACCTTGTCAAATAAGGCCACTCCGTACCCCAAAGCAATCCCAGCTCCCAACATTCCTCCTAGAAAACCGAGTACAAAGAGTAAGTTAAATAAGGCTTTTATACTCAGTAAAATAGCTGGAAAAATGGCTGGCTTCTCTAAGGATTTAGATTTTTGGACACTTGAGCCTTTCTTGCCAGGGCTAGCTGATTTTTTATTTTTTTGTTTTTGCTGGAAAAATTCCAGCATTTTTCGTTTTAATTCATTTAATTGATTTTGCATGGATTTCCTCACTCTATCTATTATACCACAAAAGGGAAACTTTCAATAAAATAGCCACTTTCTTCCCTATTCTACTAGGCTATTGCTCAAGTTTGTGATACAATAGTTAGAAACAATAATTTTAAAAAGGAGAAAAGACACATGCACATTTTTGATGAGCTAAAAGAGCGTGGTTTGATTTTTCAAACGACTGATGAAGAAGCTTTGCGTAAAGCCCTAGAAGAAGGTCAAGTTTCTTATTATACTGGCTACGATCCAACTGCTGACAGCCTTCACCTAGGCCACCTTGTCGCAATCTTGACAAGTCGTCGCTTGCAGCTAGCAGGTCACAAACCTTATGCGCTCGTTGGCGGTGCTACAGGTCTCATCGGAGATCCGTCCTTCAAAGATGCTGAACGTAGTCTCCAAACAAAAGACACAGTAGAGGGCTGGGTCAAGTCTATCCAAGGACAACTTTCTCGTTTTCTTGACTTTGAAAATGGTGAAAATAAAGCTGTCATGGTCAACAACTACGACTGGTTTGGCAGCATCAGCTTCATTGACTTCCTCCGTGATATTGGAAAATACTTCACTGTCAACTACATGATGAGCAAGGAGTCTGTTAAAAAACGGATTGAAACTGGGATTTCCTACACTGAGTTTGCTTACCAAATCATGCAAGGGTACGACTTCTTCGTTCTTAACCAAGACCATAATGTCACTCTTCAAATCGGTGGTTCTGACCAGTGGGGAAATATGACAGCTGGTACCGAATTACTTCGTCGTAAGGCTGACAAGACTGGCCATGTTATCACTGTTCCATTGATCACAGATGCAACTGGTAAGAAATTTGGTAAATCAGAAGGAAACGCAGTCTGGCTCAATCCTGAAAAGACTTCTGCATACGAAATGTACCAATTCTGGATGAACGTTATGGACGCAGACGCTGTTCGCTTCTTGAAAATCTTTACTTTCTTGTCACTTGATGAGATTGAAGAAATCCGTAAACAATTTGAAGCAGCGCCACATGAACGCTTGGCTCAAAAAGTCTTGGCTCGTGAAGTCGTTACACTTGTTCACGGAGAAGAAGCTTACAAAGAAGCCCTCAACATCACTGAGCAACTCTTTGCAGGAAACATCAAAAACCTTTCTGTCAAAGAGCTCAAACAAGGACTTCGTGGTGTACCAAACTATCACGTTCAAGCAGACGAAAACCACAATATCGTAGAACTGCTCGTATCAGCTGGTGTAGTTAACTCAAAACGCCAAGCCCGTGAAGATGTCCAAAACGGAGCCATTTACGTAAATGGCGACCGTATCCAAGACCTTGACTATGTCTTGAGTGACGCAGATAAGTTAGAGAATGAACTGACTGTTATCCGTCGTGGTAAGAAAAAATACTTTGTATTGACTTACTAAACTATTCAACATTTATCTATAAACAAAGGAGTTACCCTCGAGAAAGGTAACTCCTTTTTGCTGTTAATAACTCTCATCTATCTATTTTTAATAGACAGGCTACGCAGTACAATGCGTAAGGTTGTTAGATTATGTAAGATAGAAAGATTTGAAGGACTGAGCCAATTAAACAAGCCAAAGCCAATCAAACTACTATTTACGACAACGGTATCTTGAATATTCTTCTTGATGAGTGTTTGCAAAGATGATGATAGCCAATCCAACTCTTGGAAGAAATCCAAACGATTATCTAACAATAAGATATCACTCATCTGCTTAGAAATATCTGCACTCTCATTCATCACCACACCGATATCTGATAGGGTTAGAGCAGCTGAGTCATTCAACCCATCCCCAACCATCAAAATAGTGTGACCTGCTTTCTGCAGTTCCTCTACTAACTCAAATTTTCCATCAGGTTTCAAGTCTGTATAGACCTGATCAAAGGGCAAATCTTTGACTAATTCCTCTGTCCTAACCAGGGTGTCCCCTGTTGCCAGAATCAATTTTTTCCCTTGCGTCTTAAGTTTCTCCAAGGCTGCTTTTGCTTCTTTTCTCAAAGGAGTATGGATGCAGAACATTCCAATCAATTCATTCTGATAAGCCAAGAATAAGAGATTGTAGTGACTCTTGTACTCTTCAATTAAAGCATTTTGTTCTGAACTGATATGAATTTGCTCATCCTGCATCAAAACATAATTCCCAATAAGAACTGGTTGGCCATCTATATGGGATTTGATTCCCTTACTTGCGATATATTGGAGTTTCCCATGCATTTCCTCATGTTCAATTCCCTCTATCTCAGCTTGCTTGACGATAGCATTAGCAATAGGATGATAAATGTGTTCCTCAAGACAGGCACTGATTCTAAGAATATCTTCCTCACTATAGTCCCCAAAAGGTAACACCTTTTCAACTATCGGATAACTAGTTGTGATTGTTCCCGTCTTATCAAACAAGAAAGTATCAACTTCCAGATATTTCTCCAGAACATCCCCATCCTTAATCACCATTTCACGATTCAACCCCTCCTTGATAGCTGTCAAATAAGCTACAGGAGTAGAGATTTTCAAAGCGCAGGAGAAATCGACCAATAGGAAAGAAATAGCCTTCGAAAAAGAACCTGTCAATAGGTAAGTCAGCCCAGCCCCCAAGAAATTATATTTGACGACCTTGTCCGCCATCTTGATGAAATAGCGTTGTTTCGTTTTCTTGTTTTCTTCAGATTTCTTCATCAACTCAATCAGTTGTAAAATACGGCTGTTCATCTGATTATCGGTTACACGAATGCGTAACTCTCCAGTTTCTAATACTGTATTTGCACAAACCAAATCAGACTCTCTTTTTTCAACTGGAAAACTCTCTCCCGTCAAGGAACTTTCGTTGACCATACCTAAACCTGAAACTACTTGTCCATCAAACAGAATTTCATTTCCTTGAGATAATATCAAGACATCTCCTATTTGAACATCAGAACTCTTGATACTAACAACCGTATCGCCCTGTACTAGGAATACATCGTTCTCTTTTGCAAGAAGGCTTTGTTCTAAATCTGTTGCAGTTTTTTTCAAGGACCACTGATCTAAATGATTCCCCAAATCAAGCATAAACATGATATTGCTAGCTGTCTTGGATTGGTTCATAAACAAGGACAATAAAATCGCCGAACAGTCCAAGACCTCCATCGTTAGTTCCTTACGCGCTAGTGTTTGATAGGCTTCTCTAATATAACCCAAAGCCTGATAACAAGTCCATATATAGCGAATAGGATACGGCACAAAACTACGAAAAAGCACACGCTTAATCGCTGCACCTGAAACAATAGAATAAGCACTCTCTTCTCTACGAATGGGAAGAGTCATCAACTCAGAAACTTTCCCTTTATCAATTCTTTTTAAAAAGGCTTCTGCATTATCTAATACAGAAAAGCCTTCTTTTATACGTAGAGTAAAGTGCTGTTGATCCATGTAAAACTGGATAGACTCAATCCCCTTTTCATCTCTCGCCAAGGAACGAAGATAGTCTTGAATATCCAAGGTGAGTGAAAAAGAAGATGATAGTCGGATATGTTGGTATCCTCTATGTAGCACTTTAAAAGACATATTATTCTCCTATAAGGCTATCTAATTGCTCTTCTTTTTTCTCTTGCTCGTACAAATATTTGGCATCTTGCAAGACATCGTCTCCATGTTGCTTCACAACAGAAACAGATGCATCTAGCTCGTCTTTCAACTTGTAAGCCTTAGCCAAAGCTTTAGAATAACCTTTTTTAGCTTCCTTACTTGCCAAGATTTTCAAACCAAGGGTACCAAATGCGACACCACCCAAAAAGACTGATGATTTTTTCGCAACTTTTGCGACGCTTAATACTTCTTTTAACATACTTATTTCCTCCTAGATATTATTATATATCAATTTAGATATAAAAGCAATTTAATTTTGGTACTTTGAAAAGTAATGATACTACTATTTAATTCTATTACAAATCATCCTAAAGTTGCTTTCATTTGCCTCTTTTGATACACTTAAACTATGAATACAAATCTCAAACCTAAACTCCAGCGTTTTGCTTCTGCGACTGCCTTTGCCTGCCCTATCTGTCGAGAAAATCTGACTCTGGTAGAGACTAGTCTCAAGTGCTGCAACCGTCATTCTTTTGACTTGGCGAAATTTGGCTATGTCAATCTAGCACCTCAAATCAAGCAATCTACTAACTATGACAAAGAAAACTTTCAAAACCGTCAACAAATCCTAGAAGCCGGCTTTTACCAAGCTATCTTAGAGGCTGTATCTGACTTGTTAGCAAATTCAGAAACTAGCACCACAGTCTTGGATATCGGTTGTGGCGAAGGTTTCTACTCTCGTAAACTACAAGAAAGTCACCCTGAAAAAACTTTCTATGCCTTTGATATTTCCAAAGATTCCGTCCAAATCGCTGCCAAGAGCGAACCCAACTGGGCAGTCAATTGGTTCGTTGGCGACTTGGCTCGTCTTCCTATAAAAGATGCCAGCATGTATATTCTGCTTGATATCTTCTCACCTGCCAACTATGGAGAATTTCGTCGCGTTTTATCCAAAGATGGCATCTTAATAAAGGTTATTCCAACTGAAAATCACCTCAAGGAAATCCGTCAGAAGGTACAAGACCAGCTGACAAACAAGGACTATTCCAACCGAGATATTAAAAATCATTTCCAAGAACACTTTACCATCCTATCTAACCAAACGGCCTCTCTGACTAAGACTATCACAACAGAGCAACTCCAAGCCCTACTCAGCATGACCCCTCTCCTCTTTCACGTTGACCAGACCAAAATTGACTGGAGCCAACTGACAGAGATTACCATCGAAGCAGAGATTTTGGTTGGGAAAACATTGTAAACTAGACTTCGCAAAAGTAGAAAACTTACTGAGAATCTTCAATATTACGAAAACGCATAAGAACAGGTACTCAAAAACCTTAATCTTATGCGTTTTGTTATAGTTTCCATACATATTAAGAGGAAATATTTGAAATCAGTTCTCTTAATAACCATTGAATACCATATAGTACATTTACCCCAAATATGATATAGGCCGTATAAATCAAGTATTTCGATTTCTCCCGTCTCAAAGAATAGATCTTGTACAAGATAAACAAATTTAAAATAATAAATAACAGAGACAAAATCTCCCTCCAAAAATCAATCATAAAAGTAGGCAGTCAAGCATAGTCCTAATCTTTATTTTCGATTCGAAATTACAAACTTATCAATGAACAATAAGTGATATAAGGCCAGTACCAAACCCCAGAAACTACCTCGAAGAGAGATTTCTTGATGATTGAGAGGAAGTAAATCGTGGTTACCTATATAGAGGCAGGTCAAAATAACAAATAGTATCCAAAATAAATCTGTCCATTTATATTTTGAAAAATATTTTTTCCACATAAAAACACCTTCTTTCCTACAATCATATTATAACAATTTATGTAAGCGAATACAAGAGATATGAGGTAATCAACTACGAAGAAATATAAGGCTGAAGACAGTAAAAACCAGCATTTTAAGCCTTAACTGTATCTAGGATTTCCCTATTTTTAGACAGAATTAACCAAAATCCACAGCATTTAAAAAAGCGAATTTCAATCGAAACTCGCTTTTTTACAAAATGTATTAGTATAAATTTGTATCTTAGTTCAAGTGCCAGATATCTTCGTTATACTGAGCAATTGTACGGTCAGATGAGAAGAATCCTGCTTTAGAAATGTTAACGATAACTTTATCCAACCATGCGTCACGGTCTTCGTAATCAGCCAACATTTGCTCTTTGACTTTGATGTAGTCTTCCAAGTCAAGAAGAGTCATGAACCAGTCTTTGTTGATCAATTCATTGTAAAGACGTTCCAAGCGCTCTTTGTTTCCAGCTGCAAGAACTGCATCGCTAACGATGAAGTCAACCAATGGTTTGATAGCTTTACGAGCGTAGAATTCGCTTGATTTGTAAGCTGCTTTTGCGTAAAGGTCGATAACAGTTTCTGAATCTTCACCGAAAATGTAGATGTTTTCGTCGCCAACCAACTCAGCGATTTCCACGTTAGCACCGTCCATAGTACCAAGAGTCAAAGCTCCGTTCAACATGAATTTCATGTTACCAGTACCTGAAGCTTCTTTAGAAGCAAGTGAGATTTGTTCTGAGATATCACATGCTGGGATAAGGAAGCTTGCTGCAGTAACGTTGTAGTTTTCAACCATAACTACTTGCAAGTGTGGAGCTACTGCTGGATCGTTAGCAATAACTTCTGACATACAAAGGATTAAATGGATAATGTCTTGAGCGATTGTGTAGGCTGGAGCTGCTTTACCACCAAAGAAGATTGTGATTGGACGAGCAGGGATGTTACCAGCTTTGATGTCAAGGTATTTGTGGATTACGTACAAGGCGTTCATTTGTTGACGTTTGTACTCGTGAAGACGTTTGATTTGGATGTCAAAGATAGAGTTTGGATTGATTTCCACACCTTGGTGTTCTTTCAAGTGACGAGCCAATTTACGTTTGTTGTGAGCCTTGATGCTTTCCAATTTTTCTTTGACAGCTGCTTTGTCTTCATAAGACAAAAGTTTTTCAAGCTCATCTGCTTCATGGTGCCAACCATCTCCAAGAATCTCATCCAAGTAGTGAGATAAGCTTGGGTTAGCATGCATAAGCCAACGACGGAAAGTAATACCGTTTGTTTTGTTGTTGAATTTTTCTGGGTAAAGGTCGTAGAAAGCTTTCAACTCAGAGTTCTTCAAGATTTCAGTGTGAAGTGCTGCTACCCCGTTAACACTGTATCCGTAGTGGATATCCATGTGAGCCATGTGAACACGTCCGCTCTCATCGATAATTTGAACAGCTGGATCTTTGTATTCTGCTTTCACACGACGGTCCAATTCTTCGATGATTGGTACCAAGTGAGGAACCACTTCTTGCAAGAATTCAAGAGGCCATTTTTCAAGGGCTTCAGCAAGGATTGTGTGGTTAGTGTAGGCAGTCATACTACGAACGATTGAGATTGCTTCGTCAAGCTCGATACCACGTGCAGTCAAAAGACGGATCAATTCAGGGATAACCATTGATGGGTGAGTATCGTTGATTTGCACAACTGCGTAGTCAGCAAGGTCATGCAAGTTGCTCCCTTTTTCGATTGCTTCGTCGATGATCAATTGCGCACCGTTTGAAACCATGAAGTATTGTTGGAAGATACGGAGCAATTCACCTTGACGGTCACTATCATCTGGGTAAAGGAAGAGAGTCAAGTTGCGAGCGATATCTGTCTTGTCAAAGCTGATACCGTCTTTAATAATAGAAGAATCAACTGAATCCAAGTCAAACAAACGCAAGCGGTTCTTCGTTTCTGTCTTGTAACCAGGAACATCAATATCATAAAGAGTTGATGTCAAAGTAAAGTCTGCAAATGGCACTTGGTAGCTACGGCTTGAGCGAACCAACCAGTTTTGCTCTGTCAACCATGCATTTGGAATTGTTTCTTGTTGGTTGTTTTTAAGAACTTGTTGGAAAAGACCAAAGTGGTAGTTAAGACCAACACCGTCACCATTCAAACCAAGAGTAGCAATTGAGTCGATAAAGCAGGCAGCCAAACGTCCCAAACCACCATTACCAAGAGATGGTTCCAATTCAACTTCTTCAACTTCGATCAAGTCTTTACCTGCAGCAGCAAGTTCTTTTTTGACATCGTCGTAAAGACCAAGGTTGATCAAGTTGTTTGACAAGAGTTTACCAATTAAGAACTCAGCTGAGATGTAGTAAACTTTTTTCTTACCAGTGTTAACTGGTTTTTGGCTACTTGCAAGCTTGCTGTAGTTAAGAAGAGCAAGGTAAAGCTCTTCATTGCTACATTCTGCAATGGTTTTATTGTAACGATTTTGTACAAATTCTTGTAGTGATAACATGTTTAAGATGTCTCCTGATATTGTATTATTTCTTTAATTCTACCAAATTTTCATTAATTCGGCGATAGATTGTTGTCAAGTCAAGCAAACCTTCCTCGACAGCTGGTGTCAATTGCTCTTCAGTCATACGCCAAGACCAGTTTCCACCAAGGGTAGATGGGAAGTTCATACGAGCTGTCTCATCCAATTCTAGCAAATCTTGCATAGTTGCAATTGCCATGAAGCTAACTGATGAAAAGACTGTACGAAGCATAGCATGTGGCACTGTTTCATACTCTTTACGGTTAGTGTAGCGAGCCATGTACTCACGAGTCGCATCATCAATCTCGTTACGGTACCAACCAAGAACTGTATTGTTATCGTGAGTTCCTGTGTACATAACTGAGTTAGCAGGTGCCAAGTGTGGGCTATCGATACTTTCGTCTTCTGGGTTGAAGGCAAATTGAAGAATCTTCATTCCTGGGAAGCCAGTACGTTCACGCAATTCGATAACTTCGTCTGTCATGAAACCAAGGTCTTCTGCGATGATGTTTAACTCACCAAGTTCTTCCTTAACGGCTGCAAAAAGCTTGTATCCTGGACCCTTCACCCACTCACCAGGTGCTGCTGTATCGGAACCAGCAGGGATTTCCCAGTAAGATTCGAAACCACGGAAGTGGTCGATACGAACGATATCGTAGATTTTGAAGCTTTCACGCAAGCGTTCAATCCACCATTTGTAGCCGTCTTTGTCCATTGCTTCCCAGTCATAGATTGGGTTACCCCAAAGCTGACCAGTTGCAGAAAACTCATCTGGTGGGCATCCTGCGATGCAAGTTGCTTTACCGTTGACATCTGTCTTGAAGAGATGTGGATTTGCCCACATATCGCTTGAATCTTCTGCTACGTAGATTGGCATGTCCCCAACGATTTCGATGTGGTTGTCGTTAGCGTAAGCTTTCAATTTCAACCATTGTTGGAAGAAGAAATATTGAGTCACACGGTGGTAAACCAACTTGTCTGCCAATTGCTCACGGTAGCTTTCAAGTGCTGAAGCTTTACGAGCACGAGCATCTGCATCTGGCCATTCAGTCCAAGCAAGATTGTCAAAATGCTCTTTGATAGCCATATACTCAGCAAAGAGCTCAAGCCATGATTGGTTATCTTGAGCAAATTTCTCAAAATCTTTAACATCTCCGACTTCAAAGAAACGTTTCACAGCTTTTTCTAAAAGAGGACGACGTGCATAGTAGATTTTAGCATAGTCAACTTCAGACGCATCGCTACCAAAGTCAACTCCTTCAAGGTCACTTGCTTCCAACAAACCTTGCTCCACCAAGATATCCAAATCGATAAAATGAGTGTTTCCTGCGAAGGCTGAGAAAGATTGGTAAGGAGAATCCCCGTAACTAGTTGTTCCTAGTGGAAGGATTTGCCAGTAACGTTGTTTTGTACGAACCAAGAAATCAACGAAGTCGTAAGCACTTTGACCAAACGATCCGATTCCGTAAGCTCCTGGGAGAGAAGAGATGTGCATCAACACACCACTTTGACGTTTTTTCATAATAGCACCTCATGTGTTAAAATTAATGGAACGTTGCGTATTTTTGCAGACGCAAACGTTTGCGCTACTTACAAGTATACTCCTTTTCAAGCATAATTGCAAGCGTTTTTAAAAAACTTTTTTGATTATTTTTAAGGAGACTAACCCATTTTAGCAAAGATAACTTAAAACCATCTAATCCTAAAATTTGACTCTCACAGAATCCGTCTACAAACTGCAAATCCTCCCCTAGAAAACTTGAATTTAGATGCAAGGAGGCACAAACGTCTATAGAAAATAGATAGGAATTAGAAACAGGGAGATAGCCCCTCCTGATTTCCCTCTTTAGACAGATTCCATCTATTTTTTATTAAAAATACTGTATTCTTATCTATTTCACACTTTTCTTCTATTAAAAAGCAAAATCATGCTATCAAATCAAGCTTAAAAATTTTTTAAAATTTTTGACAAAAACACTTGCAACCGTTTTCTATTTGTGCTATACTAAGCTCATAAAGGAAAACGTTTGCGTTTCCTTATCAATAAAACTTGTTATTCTTTAGGAGGAATACACTATGTCATCTAAATTCATGAAGAGCGCTGCGGTGCTTGGAACTGTTACACTTGCTAGCTTGCTTTTGGTAGCTTGCGGAAGCAAAACTGCTGATAAACCTGCTGATTCTGGTTCATCTGAAGCGAAAGAAATCACTCTTTACGTTGAGGACCAATACAAAGCTTATGCTGAAACAGTTGCTAAAGCTTATAAAGAACAATCAGGAACAACAGTTAACATCAAATCTGGTGACCAAATGGGTGGGCTTGACAAACTTTCTCTTGACAACCAATCAGGTCAAGCTCCTGACGTTATGATGGCTCCATACGACCGTGTAGGTAGCCTTGGTACTGACGGACAACTTTCAGAAGTGAAATTGAGCGACGGTGCTAAAACAGATGATAAAACTAAATCTCTTGTAACAGCTGCTGACGGTAAAGTTTACGGTGCTCCTGCCGTTATCGAGTCACTTGTTATGTACTACAACAAAGACTTGGTAAAAGAAGCTCCAAAAACATTTGCTGACTTGGAAAACCTTGCTAAAGATAGCAAATACGCATTCGCTGGAGAAGATGGAAAAACTTCTGCTTTCCTAGCTGACTGGACAAACTTCTACTTTGCATACGGACTTCTTGCTGGTAACGGCGGTTACGTATTCGGACAAAACGGTAAAGACGCTAAAGACATCGGTCTTGCAAACGACGGCGCTATCAAAGGTGTAGAATACGCTAAAACTTGGTATGAAAAATGGCCTAAAGGTATGCAAGATACTGAAGGAGCTGGAAACCTAATCCAAACTCAATTCCAAGAAGGTAAAACAGCTGCTATCATCGATGGACCTTGGAAAGCTCAAGCCTTCAAAGACGCTAAAGTAAACTACGGTGTTGCAACTATCCCAACTCTTCCAAACGGAAAAGACTACGCAGCATTTGGTGGTGGTAAAGCTTGGATCATCCCATCAAGCACTAAGAACCTTGAAGCTGCTCAAAAATTTGTAGACTTCCTTGTTTCAACTGAACAACAAAAAGCCTTCTACGATAAAACTAATGAAATCCCAGCTAACACTGAAGCTCGTTCATACGCTGAAGGTAAAAATGATGAGTTGACAACAGCTGTTATCAAACAGTTCAAGAACGCTCAACCAATGCCAAACATCTCTCAAATGTCAGCTGTTTGGGACCCAGCTAAAACAATGTTGTTTGAAGCTGTAAGTGGTAAGAAAGATGCTAAAACAGCTGCTAACGATGCTGTAACATTGATCAAAGAAACAATCAAACAAAAATTTGGTGAATAAAAAATTTGTTCAAGGGGGGTGGAAATCAAATCCCCCTTTGAATTTATCAACAAAAACACAAATAGTTTAGGTTTTATCTAGAAACCAGTATCCTATGAAAGGAGTTATTATGGAAAAGCAACAACCTAGTAAAGCAGCCCTGCTGTCTATCATTCCTGGGTTAGGACAGATTTACAATAAACAAAAGGCCAAAGGTTTTATCTTCCTTGGTGTAACCATCGTATTTGTCCTTTATTTCCTAGCACTTGCAGCCCCTGAATTGAGCAATCTCATCACTCTTGGTGACAAGCCAGGTCGTGACAATTCCCTCTTTATGCTGATTCGTGGTGCCTTCCATTTAATCTTTGTAGTCGTTTATGTACTCTTTTATTTCTCAAATATTAAAGATGCACATACAACTGCTAAACACATTAACAATGGTATTCCAGTAGCACTTACCTTTAAAGAAATGGTCAAAGGAATCTATGAAAATGGCTTCCCTTACCTCTTGATCATTCCATCTTATATTGCCATGACTTTTGCAATCATCTTCCCAGTTATCGTAACCTTGATGATTGCCTTTACTAACTACGACTTCCAACACTTGCCACCAAACAAATTGTTGGACTGGGTTGGTTTGACCAACTTTACAAACATTTGGAGCTTGAGTACCTTCCGTTCTGCCTTTGGTTCTGTTCTTTCTTGGACTATCATTTGGGCTTTATCTGCCTCAACTTTACAGATCGTGATTGGTATCTTCACAGCTATCATTGCTAACCAACCATTTATCAAAGGAAAACGTATCTTCGGTGTTATTTTCCTTCTTCCTTGGGCTGTTCCAGCCTTCATCACTATCTTGACATTCTCAAACATGTTTAACGATAGTGTCGGAGCTATCAACACTCAAGTCTTGCCGATCTTTGCTAAATTCCTTCCATTCCTTGATGGTGCTCTTATCCCTTGGAAAACAGACCCTACTTGGACTAAGGTTGCCTTGATTATGATGCAAGGTTGGCTTGGATTCCCATATATCTACGTTTTGACTTTGGGTATCTTGCAATCTATTCCTAACGACCTTTACGAAGCAGCTTATATTGACGGTGCCAATGCTTGGCAAAAATTCCGCAACATCACTTTCCCAATGATCTTGGCTGTTGCAGCACCTACTTTGATTAGCCAATACACCTTCAACTTTAACAACTTCTCTATCATGTACCTCTTCAATGGTGGAGGACCTGGTAGTGTCGGTGGTGGAGCTGGTTCAACCGATATCTTGATCTCATGGATCTACCGTTTGACAACAGGTACATCTCCTCAATACTCAATGGCGGCAGCTGTTACCTTGATTATCTCTATCATTGTCATCTCAATCTCTATGATTGCATTCAAGAAACTACACGCATTTGATATGGAGGACGTCTAAGATGAATAACTCAATTAAACTCAAACGTAGACTGACTCAAACCCTTACATACCTTTACCTGATTGGTCTATCAATTGTCATTATCTACCCACTGTTGATTACCATCATGTCAGCCTTTAAAGCAGGTAACGTCTCAGCCTTTAAACTAGATACTAACATCGACCTCAATTTTGATAACTTTAAAGGCCTCTTCACTGAAACCTTGTACGGTACTTGGTATCTCAACACTTTGATTATCGCCTTGATTACCATGGCTGTTCAAACAAGTATTATCGTACTTGCTGGTTATGCTTACAGCCGTTACAACTTCTTGGCTCGTAAACAAAGTTTGGTTTTCTTCTTGATTATCCAAATGGTGCCAACCATGGCCGCTTTGACAGCCTTCTTCGTTATGGCACTTATGTTGAACGCCCTTAACCACAGCTGGTTCCTCATCTTCCTCTACGTTGGTGGTGGTATCCCAATGAATGCTTGGCTCATGAAGGGCTACTTCGATACAGTGCCAATGTCTTTAGACGAATCTGCAAAACTAGACGGTGCAGGACACTTCCGCCGCTTCTGGCAAATTGTTCTTCCTCTTGTTCGCCCAATGGTTGCTGTACAAGCTCTCTGGGCCTTCATGGGACCTTTTGGGGACTACATCCTCTCTAGTTTCTTGCTTCGTGAGAAAGAATACTTTACTGTTGCCGTAGGTCTCCAAACCTTCGTTAGCAATGTGAAAAACATGAAGATTGCCTACTTCTCAGCAGGTGCTATCCTCATCGCCCTTCCAATCTGTATTCTCTTCTTCTTCCTACAAAAGAACTTTGTTTCAGGACTTACAAGTGGTGGCGACAAGGGATAATATATCCCCGCCACCCTTTTTCATTTTATACTCTTCGGAAATCTCTTCAAACCACGTCAGCTTCCATCTGCAACCTCAAAACAGTGTTTTGAGCAACCTGTGGTTAGCTTCCTAGTTTGCTCTGTGATTTTCATTGAGTATTAGCGATTGTTACTGTAAGTAATGTCCTTACAACAAGCAATTTTTCTCCTAGACTTGAAATAAAGCACATTTCTCTATATAATAATACTCATATAGAAAACACCTTTTAGAAAGATACCTATGCTTCCATATCCATTTTCCTATTTTTCAAGTATTTGGGGATTTCGTAAGCCCCTATCCAAACGTTTCGGGCTCAACTGGTTTCAACTTCTCTTTACCAGTATCTTCCTTATCAGCTTGTCTATGGTACCCATTGCCATTCAAAACAGCTCCCAGGAGACTTATCCGCTAGAAACTTTTATCGATAATGTCTATGAACCTCTGACGGATGGGGTTGTTCAGGACCTCTCTGAGCATGCTGCAATTGTTGATGGTAAATTAACTTATACAGGAACAGCTAGTCAAGCCCCTTCTATTGTGATCGGTCCAAGTCAAAGTAAGGAGTTACCTAAGGACTTGCAACTGCATTTCGATACGAATGAGCTCGTCATCAGCAAGGAAAGTAAAGAACTGACCCGAATCTCTTACCGAGCGATTGAGACTGAGAGTTTCAAAAGCAAAGACAGCTTAACCCAAGCAATTTCTAAAGACTGGTACCAACAGAATCGTGTCTATATCAGTCTCTTCCTAGTTCTCGGTGCTAGCTTCCTCTTTGGTTTGAATTTCTTTATCGTCTCTCTAGGAGCGAGTCTTCTCCTTTATATCACTAAGAAATCACGCCTCTTTTCATTTAGAACCTTTAAAGAGTGCTATCATTTTATCTTGAACTGTTTAGGATTGCCGACTCTGATTACGCTTATTTTGGGATTATTTGGCCAAAATATGTCAACCCTGATTACTGTACAAAACATTCTTTTTGTTCTGTATCTGGTCACTATCTTTTATAAAACACATTTCCGTGATCCAGATTACCATAAATAGGAGATTTTTATGCCCGTTACGATTAAAGACGTGGCCAAGGCTGCTGGTGTTTCACCTTCAACCGTAACCCGTGTTATTCAAAATAAATCAACCATTAGCGACGAAACAAAAAAACGCGTTCGCAAGGCTATGAAGGACCTCAATTACCATCCCAACCTCAATGCTCGCAGCTTGGTAAGTAGCTATACTCAGGTGATTGGTTTGGTTCTTCCTGATGACTCAGACGCCTTCTACCAGAATCCTTTCTTTCCATCGGTTCTACGTGGCATCTCTCAAGTCGCATCTGAAAATCACTATGCCATTCAGATAGCAACAGGGAAAGATGAGAAGGAGCGTCTCAACGCTATTTCACAAATGGTCTACGGCAAGCGTGTAGATGGGCTAATCTTTCTCTATGCCCAAGAAGAAGACCCTCTCGTAAAACTCGTAGCAGAAGAACAGTTCCCCTTCCTTATCTTAGGTAAATCTCTATCTCCTTTCATCCCACTTGTCGACAACGACAATGTTCAAGCTGGTTTTGATGCAACCGAATATTTCATCAAAAAAGGCTGCAAACGCATTGCCTTTATCGGAGGAAGTAAAAAGCTCTTCGTGACCAAAGACCGTTTAACAGGCTATGAACAGGCGCTGAAACATTACAAACTTACCACTGACACCAATCGCATCTACTTTGCAGACGAGTTTCTGGAAGAAAAGGGCTATAAATTTAGCAAGCGATTATTCAAGCACGATCCACAAATTGATGCCATCATCACAACCGATAGCCTCCTAGCTGAAGGGGTCTGTGACTATATTGCCAAACACCAGCTGGATGTCCCTGTTCTCAGCTTTGACTCGGTTAATCCTAAGCTCAATTTGGCAGCCTATATAGATATCAATAGCCTAGCCCTCGGACGTACTTCTTTAGAAACTATTCTCTGCATCATCAATGATTCTAAAGAAAATAGGCAAATCTGCTACCGCCAGTTAATCGCCCACAAAATTATTGAAAAATAAAAACCAGCTCGCGCTGGTTTTTTTATCTCTAATTTTCTGTTTCAACGAATCGTCCCAAAATATGAACATTCTCTGATACAGAGACAAAGGCCCCTGGATCCACTTGTGTCATAATCTGTTTAAATTCATTAAACTCTGCACGTGTAATGACAGTAATTAAAACTGCCTTTCTCTCGTGATTATAGGTTCCTTCTGCATCGTGGATCATGGTTGCTCCGCGGTGCAATTTTTTATGGATTTTCTCAATTACCTTATCTGGATGATTGGTCACAATCATGGCCTGCATGCGTTTTTGCTTGGTAAAGACCGCATCTGTCACACGGCTAGAGACAAAGATGGTAATCATAGAGTAGAGAGCGTATTTCCAACCAAAGGTCAAACCTGCTATCAGCATGATGGTCCCATTTACCAAGAAAGAAATACTACCGACATTCTTACCTGTTTTCTTGCGAATGGTCAAACTGACGATATCCGTCCCACCACTGGAGATATTGTTGCGAAGAGCAAAACCAATCCCCAAGCCCATAACAACGCCCCCAAAAAGGGCATTGATAATGGGATCCTCCGTCAAGGTTGCCACAGGGACAAACTGGATAAAAAAGGAACTCATGGACACCGTGATAAAGGTAAAGACAGTGAATTTATGACCAATCTGATACCAAGCTAAGACCATCAAAGGGAAGTTAATGGCGTAGAAGGTTAGCGAAATCGGAATATGAAAACCAAACCAGTGATTACTCAAGGCAGAGATAATCTGTGCCAGACCTGTCGCACCACTCGAATACACATGCCCTGGTTGGAAAAAGAAATTGACCGCTACTGCTGATAGAAATCCATAGACCAGAGAGGCCGAAATCTTCTCATCATATTTTTCGCGAGAGATGCTTTGTAAGACACGTAAAATTTTTATCTGATGAGCAAAGCGGCGCAGATAATAGCGCCACCGCTTAATTCGTTTTGCTTGTTTCATCTTCTTCTACTTGTAAGCTGAGTTCCTCTAGTTGTTTGAGAGCTACTGTTGAAGGAGCTTGTGTCATTGGATCAGTTGCCTTGTTGTTCTTAGGAAAGGCAATGACTTCACGGATATTTTCTTCTCCAGCAAGCAACATAACAAATCGGTCAAGCCCGATAGCCAAACCACCGTGTGGTGGGAAACCATAGTCCATGGCTTCAAGAAGGAAGCCAAACTGGTCATTTGCTTCCTCAGCTGAGAACCCAAGAGCCTTGAACATACGCTCTTGAAGGTCTTTTTGGTTGATACGAAGGCTACCACCACCAAGCTCATAACCGTTCAATACGATATCGTAAGCAATGGCACGAACCTTAGCCAAATCACCTTCTAATTCGTGAGCAGTCTCTTCCTGTGGAAGGGTAAATGGATGGTGGGCGCTCATGTAACGACCTTCTTCTTCAGACCATTCAAACATTGGCCAGTCAACCACCCAAAGGAAATTAAATTTATCGTTATCAATCAAGCCAAGCTCTTTGGCAATACGTCCACGAAGGGCACCGAGCGTTGCATTCGCCACTTCAAGCGTATCTGCCACAAAGAGAACCAAATCCTTATCTTCAAGAGCAAGCGCTGTTGTCAATTCTGCTTGGATGCCAGTCAAGAACTTAGCAACGGGTCCGTTTAATTCTCCATCAACCACCTTGACCCAAGCAAGACCTTTGGCACCGTACTGTTTGGCTACTTCTGTCATCTTATCGATGTCTTTACGTGAGTAGTTGTCCGCAGCTCCTTTGACCACAATGGCTTTTACAGCAGGTGCTTCTGAAAAGACTTTAAAGTCTACACCCTTGACCACTTCTGTCAAGTCCTGAAGCAACATGTCAAAACGGGTATCTGGCTTATCAGAACCGTAAAGAGCCATCGCATCATCGTATTTCATACGAGGGAATGGAAGCGTCACTTCAATGCCTTTGGTTTCTTTCATCACGCGCGCAATCAAACCTTCTGTGATATCTTGGATTTCTTGCTCCGTAAGGAAAGACGTTTCCAAGTCAACCTGGGTGAACTCAGGCTGGCGGTCTCCACGCAAGTCCTCATCACGGAAACATTTAACGATTTGGTAGTAACGGTCAAAACCAGCATTCATCAACAATTGCTTAGTGATTTGTGGACTTTGAGGAAGAGCATAAAAATGCCCTTTATTGACACGAGATGGCACCAAGTAGTCACGTGCTCCTTCAGGCGTTGACTTAGAAAGGAATGGTGTCTCCACATCGATAAACTCGAGCTCATCCAAGTAGTTGCGGATAGAGTGGGTCACCTTAGCACGAAGTTTAAGATTTTCCAACATTTCTGGACGACGAAGGTCAAGGTAACGGTAACGCAAACGTGTATCGTCATTAGCCTCAATGCCATCCTTAATCTCAAATGGGGTTGTTTTAGCTGTGTTAAGCACAGTAAGAGCTGTCACGTTTAACTCAACTGCACCAGTTGGCAACTTATCATTGGCTTGCTCACGCGCAGCGACCTGACCAGTCACCTCGATAACAAATTCGCTACGAAGGCTTTCAGCTGTTGCCATAACCTCTGCAGAGACTTTTTCAGGGTTGATAACCAACTGCATGATTCCTTCACGGTCACGAAGATCGATAAAGATCAAACCACCAAGGTCACGACGACGGCCAACCCATCCTTTCAAGGTTATTTCTTGTCCGATGTGTTCCTCACGAACACGACCAGCATACATACTACGTTTCATTGTTTCTCTCCTCTTTTATTCTGTTACTATTTTACCATAAAAGCGCAGGCTCTTCATGAAAATCAGCAGAAAAGTTTGCCAGTCTTTAAAAATCAAGTGAAGACTCTAAAAATTAACACCAATACAAAAATCCGATGAAGCTCATCGGACTCTTTTATTTTGAATTGTTGCCTGCTTTACGCTTTTCAGCAATTTCAGCTGCCTTTCGAGGCAAGACGATTTCCGTCGTATAAGCTGTCCCAAAACGCCAGATACCAGCAATAGGGGCAAAGACAACTGCTAGATGGCTATAGAAGAAATCACCTTTGAAGGCATAAGCTAATCCCCCAATGATGAAAAATAGAACGACTGCTTGAATCACTGCTAATAAAATTACTCGTTTCATGTGACCTCCTGACTCTATTATAGCATGAGAATCATCAAAAAGCTGACTAAATTATTCAAAGCATGTAGTGAAATACTGTAAGCGAGCCCCTTTCTACTAATATAAGCCAAGCCCAAGCTAAAACCAAGGCTAAAATAAACTAAAAATTGTTGCAAAGTTCCTGGAGAATGAATCAAGGCAAACAGAACACTCGATACCAGAAGGAAAAGCAGAGTTCGTTTGCTATTGTCCTGCTTAGGAAAGAGGTAGCGTGCTAACATCCCTCTAAAGATAAGTTCTTCCGTCAAAGGAGCAAAAATAACGACCGCAAAGAATGAGAAAAGTGGTTGAGACAAGGTCAAGTCTGTCGCTATTTGTTGATTTACTGAAGGATCATCTGGCAAGAAAAACTGGACAACCAGAGATAAGAACCAAACCAAGGCAGGAAGCCAAATAAATCGGTTGAAGCCACTCTTCTCAATACGAACAGGAGCTTTCTGATACCATTTGTAAATGCCGTACACATAAACTCCAGCCAAGGCCACATAGAGCAAGGTCACAGCATAGGGTGAAGCACCTAAGGCAAGAGAAGAGGTCGCCAACCCCTGAATGAAGCCATAGATAAAGAAAAAGGATAGAATGGCTAGAAGAAACCAGCCGAGGTTTTTAAGTAGTTTCATAAAGGTCTCCTATCTTGCTTTATAGCTGTTTTTCAATACAAAGAGGTTTGCTATTCCTAACACAAGTACCCAGGCAAGTAACATACCGATGTTAGAAAAAGATATTTCTCCACCTTTTTTATTTAAAAGATTTACAATTGGACCAATAAAAGAGTAATCCAACACTTTCTGAACCGTATCATTTTGAAGAGCAATTATAGGTAAAAAAGAGACAATTAACATAGGGAAGATACTATAAACTTGCGCTTTAGATTGAGTATCTGAAACCGCACCGATTAGAAGGTTGAGAAAAATAATACTAATCGTTGCTAGGAGCAAATAGATAACGTAGGCAACTAAATAACCAGATACATCTACTCTAAGATAGATGGGAAGTGCAATCATAGCAAGCAACATTATCAGAATAGGGAGAACGAGCATACTGAAAGTATATTCTGTTGCTGTCACACCACTTAGAATGAGTGATTTAAGATTTCGTTTTTCCTTATCTTCTGCCATCATAATCGATACCATATAACCACTTCCCATGCTCAAGACCATCGTCAAGCTAGCAGATAGTAAAATTAGGCTCAATTGTCCATTCTTATTTAAAAATTCATTATATACAACAGCAATACCAAAAGGCATCAATAAAGTTGCTAACAAAGTTGAATTGCTAATAAGGACTTG
The DNA here is from genome assembly GCF_013277455.1 of Streptococcus sp. 5346. Classification (GTDB taxonomy): domain Bacteria; phylum Bacillota; class Bacilli; order Lactobacillales; family Streptococcaceae; genus Streptococcus. The sequence continues at coordinate 90,226 of NZ_VMMY01000012.1, read as the reverse complement.
TAATCTTAACCATAGTAGGGCATTTAATTTTCTAAACATCTAACTTTTCTCCTGTCAATCTGATAAAGATTTCTTCTAAAGTTGGCTCACAAGAGTGAACCACCATCAAATCTGTTGTGTCTAAATGTGGTAATTCTTCAAATGGGACTATCTGTTCTCGTCCATCATTATAAACCACACGTACTTTCTTATCCACATGGTACTTCTGGATAATATCTTGCGGACTTCCATACTCTATTAAGTTCCCCTTATTTAAAAGAGATAAGCGATCACAAAGCAGAGTTGCTTCATTCATATCATGCGTGGTCAGAAAGATAGTTGTCCCCGCCTGCTTTAATTCTTGAAGTAGGGTATGAATCATCTTAGATGTTGTAGGGTCTAAGCCACTGGTTGGCTCATCTAGAAAGAGAATCTTAGGAGCATTAAGAAGGGCACGAGCCAAGAACATTCGTTGTTTCATTCCTGTAGATAGTTTTTCTGCGATGATGTCTTTAGCATCTGCCAATCCAACCTGTTGGAGCACCTGATTTACTCTATCTGACTTGAGACCATATAACTTAGCGTAAATGAGAAGATTTTTGTAAAGACTCATCTTTTCATAAAAACCACTACCATCACTAACAATACCGATTTGTTCCAAATCATTTGAGGTTAAATCTTGAGAATTCTTGCCTAACAAAACTGTTTTACCTTGATCTGCAGCCAACTGACCTGTCAAGACATTGATCATGGTTGTTTTACCTGAGCCAGAAGGGCCCAGAAAACCAAAGATTTCACCCTCCTTAATCTCAAAAGAAATCTGATGAAGAGCTTTTTTGCTCCCAAAACTTTTGCTTACATTTTCAACACGAATCATAAAAACTCCTTTATTTGAAATAACGTTTCACCATAGGCAACTGCATCACATTGATATAAATATGGATGGCTCCTACAAGCAAGAAGGCTAGTAACTGAATCTCTCCTGTTAAGAAAGAAATGATAATAAGAAAAACATATAAGGCTGGTAAGACATATTGGTGTAATTGGAATAAAATTCGAAAACTCTGTTCCAAATTAGCCTGGCGCTCCCCTTCATCGTAAGAATTGACATAATCTAAGACATCCTTTGGTGTAGAGAAAAGAGCCAAATCAAACTGACGCACAATCGCAATTGTTTTAAAAAGAGATTTTTGAGCGACTAAGGATAGCACAAAGACTAAGAAAGAGAGGGAAAATGTTTGGTGATCTGTATGCAATATAACCACTTCATTTAATGAGAGAAAAATAGACAATGAAATTGCTACGCTTGCAATATTAAAAGCAATGGTTCCAAACTCGAGATTCCGATACATCTGCACATAATAGGTTTCATTCAGATTATCATCCATTTCCTCTTGATACAAGGAATGAAATTTTCTGCTTTTCTTTAGGAAATTGAAAGTCAAAAAAAGAATAATGACGGCTAGTAGTAAGCTGATAGCTGATATCCATGGTATCAAGATTTTTACATCTAACATAATTCCGTGGGATTCGGCACCAGCCTTAAACATCCCTACAAACATGCCCAAGAAACCTCCCAAGACAATAGACATCAAAAATAACAATCCACCTTTCTTTTTCTTTTTCATATTCATTCTCCTTTTTCACTTGCTAAATTGTTTACTTTCTTTTCAATCCAGTCAACGACTGGGATAAGAGCAAAGTAGGCCCAAATAAATTGGTCACTTTGATAGGGACTAAACCAGCCTAAGTCTATTCCAATCAATAGAAATACGCTGACTAATAGAGCTGCGACAACTACATAATAAACCACTTTATACTTGTTCATCATTTTTCTCCTTTTCCTTCAACCGATTGAAAATGGACAAGAGGACTAAATTAATCCAAAACAAATACTTACTTTCAACAAAATAGAACCAACCCAGTAATGTTCCAATCATTGCCAAGGCATTCACAATAAGGGCAAGAACACTCATATAATAAACCACTCTATACATGTTCATCACTCATCCTCCTCCAAGCGAAATACCGATTCGACTGTTTCGTTGAAAATCTGAGATATTTTCAAGGCAATCACAACGGACGGGGTGTATTCGTCCCGTTCTAGTAAGCTAATGGTCTGTCTGGAAACCTCTGCTAGCTTGGCTAGTTCGGTTTGATTGAGACCATCGCGAGCCCGAAGCTCTTTTAGACGATTTTTTAGTTGCATGTTACACACCTACTTTCCGTCAAATTCAACGGTTTGGATATCCTCAATGCGTTGTAGTTTGAATTTTTCTTTTCCTTTTTTATCAACACGACGTAGCTTGACCCATTCCTCATCAACATCTACAACTTCCCAGTTATCTGTTCCAAAAACTTGTCCAAAGATTGTCGGTGTTTTCCCAATCAATTCTTTTAATAATCTTGACATTTCTTTATTTCCTTTCTGTTTTTGCTCAATTCTTTTGATTTTATTCTCCAGTTTCTTGACCTTTTGGGAATGGTAGATATAATACATAATCACAAGAGGTACAAATCCTAATGCCCACATAATCGTTCCTTTCTCCTTTTCTCTTAACTTGAATTTATTGTAACACATCTTTTTCTTTTTGACAAGCATATTTGTCAAAAAGTTTATGATTTTTGTCATTTTGCAAAAGAAAAAGGTCAGGAGTAAGGTCCTGACCAGTTTATCTACTATTAATACTCTTCGAAAATCTCTTCAAACCACGTCAGCTTCACCTTGCCGTACTCAAGTACAGCCTGCGGCTAGCTTCCTAGTTTGCTCTTTGATTTTCATTGAGTATAAAAACCTAGTTTTTCAAAGATTTCTGAGAAGTTTTGGCTGATTGCCTCAAGCGCAACTTCCACTTCTTCTCGGGTTTGGTTGTTCTTGACCGTTACTTGTCCGCTTTCGACCTCGCTCTCTCCTAGGGTGATGAGGGTCTTAGCCGCAAAGACATCGGCTGACTTGAATTGAGCTTTGAGTTTACGGTTGAGGTAATCACGCTCTGCTTTGAAACCTTGTTGGCGAAGGGCTTGTACCAACTCCAAGGCCTTGACATTTGCTCCTTCTCCCAAGACTGCAATATAGACATCTAGGGCATTTTCGATAGGGAGGGCCACACCTTGCTTTTCAAGAATGAGAAGCAGGCGCTCTACACCAAGTCCAAAACCAAAGCCAGCAGTTTCAGGACCACCAAAGTAGGCAACCAAACCATCGTAACGACCACCCGCACAGACGGTCAAGTCATTGCCCTCGATCTCAGTGATAAACTCGAAAATGGTGTGGTTGTAGTAGTCCAGACCACGCACCATATTGGTATCAATGATATAGTCTACCCCAAGATTTTCCAACATCTGACGCACCGCATCAAAATGAGCTTGGCTTTCTTCATCAAGGAAATCCAAGATAGACGGTGCATTCTCCACTGCCACCTTGTCTTCTTTTTCCTTAGAGTCCAAGACACGGAGAGGATTTTCCTCCAAACGACGTTGGCTATCCTTAGACAAGGTCTCCTTAAGCGGTGTCAAATAGTCAATCAAGGCTTGACGGTAGGCTGCACGGCTCTCAGGATTTCCAAGAGTGTTGAGGTGCAATTTGACACCTTGGATACCGATTTCTTTCAAGAAATGGGCCGCCATCGCGATTGTTTCCACATCGGTAGCTGGATTGCTAGATCCAAAACACTCAACACCAATCTGGTGGAATTGGCGCAAACGCCCTGCCTGTGGACGCTCATAACGGAACATAGGTCCCATGTAATAAAACTTACTTGGCTTTTGCACTTCTGGGGCGAAGAGTTTATTTTCCACATAGGAACGAACAACGGGCGCAGTTCCTTCTGGACGGAGGGTAATATGACGGTCACCCTTGTCATAAAAGTCATACATTTCCTTGGTTACGATATCCGTTGTATCTCCGACAGAACGGCTGATAACCTCGTAATGCTCAAAAATAGGCGTGCGCACTTCTGCATAGTTGTAGCGCTTGAAAATCTCACGGGCAAAGCCCTCAACGTACTGCCATTTGGCAGACTCAGCAGGTAAAATATCCTGCGTTCCTTTTGGTTTTTGTAATTTCATAGGGAATCCTCTTTAAACTTAATAGTCTTATTTTACCATAAATAGAGGGATTAAAACAGTAAGAGAAGAAAATCTCAAGAGAGTCTTTTCAGAAAATTCATCAAAAACTTGCCAAATTGTCAGAATTATGAGAAAATAGAGGATATTTATCACGTGGAGGGACTGTAATGAGAGACGATATCAAAATCAATGACCGCGCTTTAGCTTTGCAAGACCAAATTATCGAAAAACTAGAGAAGGTTTTTGATACAGATGTGGAATTGGATGTTTACAATCTAGGGTTGATTTATGAAATCAATCTGGACGAAACGGGTCTCTGTAAGATTGTCATGACCTTCACCGACACCGCCTGTGATTGTGCCGAAAGCCTGCCTATCGAAATCGTCGCAGGTCTGAAACAAATCGAGGGTATCGAAGATGTCAAGGTTGAAGTTACCTGGTCGCCTGCTTGGAAAATCACACGAATCAGTCGCTACGGCCGCATTGCCCTTGGACTACCACCTCGTTAAGCAGGCAAATCACTTTTGAAGATGAAAAGAAGCAAGCCGAAGTTGGCTTGCTTTTTGATACTCAATGAAAATCAAAGAGCAAACTAGGAAACTAGCCGCAGGTTGCTCAAAACAGTGTTTTGAGGTTGTAGATAGAACTGACGAAGTCAGTAACCATACCTACGACAAGGCGACGTTGACGTGGTTTGAAGAGATTTTCGAAGAGTTTGAGTTTATTTTTTACCTGACTTGTCCATATTCCAGAAGTCTGTCACGGCTCCACGAGAAGCAGATGATACGATGTGGGCATATTTACCGAGGACACCACGACTGTAAAGTGGTGGCAAGGTAGTTTCTGCCTTGCGTTTTTCAAGTTCTTCTTCGGATACGGCCATGGAAATTTCTTTGGTATCTTGGTCAACCGTAACAATATCGCCTGTACGAAGGTAAGCGATTGGTCCACCATCTTGAGCTTCAGGAGCGATATGTCCAACAACAAGACCATAAGTACCACCAGAGAAACGGCCATCCGTCAAGAGGGCAACCTTGTCTCCTTGACCTTTACCAACAATCATTGATGAAAGTGACAGCATCTCAGGCATACCAGGACCACCCTTAGGTCCAACGAAACGAACAACGACTACATCGCCATCAACGATTTCATCTGTCAGAACGGCCTGGATAGCATCTTCTTCTGAGTCAAAGACCTTAGCTGGTCCAACGTGACGACGCACCTTAACACCTGATACTTTAGCAACCGCACCATCAGGAGCAAGGTTCCCGTTCAAGATGATAAGCGGACCATCTGCACGTTTTGGATTTTCAAGTGGCATGATGACTTTTTGACCTGGTGTAAGATCTGCAAAGTCAGCTAAGTTCTCAGCAACAGTCTTACCAGTACATGTAATGCGGTCTCCATGAAGGAAACCATTTGCCAAGAGATATCTCATAACCGCAGGCACACCACCGACTTCGTAGAGGTCTTGGAAGACATACTGACCAGATGGTTTCAAGTCAGCCAAGTGAGGCACACGTTCTTGGATTGTATTAAAGTCCTCAAGTGACAAGTCAACATTGGCAGCATGGGCAATGGCAAGCAAGTGAAGAGTGGCATTTGTAGAACCACCGAGAGCCATAGTTACAGTGATAGCATCTTCAAAGGCTTCACGAGTCAAGATATCTGATGGTTTGAGACCGAGCTCCAACATCTTAACAACAGCACGTCCTGCTGCTTCGATGTCTTCTTTCTTGTCAGCTGATTCAGCTGGGTGAGATGAAGAGCCTGGCAAACTCATACCGAGAACTTCGATAGCAGTCGCCATGGTATTAGCAGTATACATACCACCACAGCCACCAGGGCCAGGGCAGGCATTACATTCAAGACGTTTCACGTCCTCAGCTGTCATATCACCGTGGTTCCATTTTCCAATACCCTCAAAGACAGAAACCAAGTCGATGTCTTTGCCATCAAGATTTCCGGGTGCAATGGTTCCACCATAGGCGAAAATAGCTGGAATATCCATATTAGCAATGGCAATCATAGAACCAGGCATGTTCTTGTCACAACCACCGATAGCGACGAAGGCATCCACATTGTGGCCCCCCATCGCCGCCTCGATTGAGTCCGCAATAATATCACGAGATGTCAAAGAGAAGCGCATACCAGGCGTTCCCATAGCAATCCCGTCCGCTACAGTGATAGTCCCAAACTGCACAGGCCAAGCACCTGCCGATTTGACACCTTCTTTAGCCAATTTCCCAAAATCATGCAAGTGGATATTACATGGCGTATTTTCCGCCCAAGTCGAAATTACCCCAACAATCGGTGTTTCAAAGTCCTTATCTGTCATACCAGTCGCACGAAGCATGGCACGGTTTGGCGATTTTACCATACTGTCATAAATGCTACTGCGGTGACGTTTATCTAATTCAGTCATTTGTTCCCTCCCATTTCAGTTTTTACTATTATAGCACATTTTAAAAGCAATGAACAGAAGAAAATTCTTGAATTTTCAGAAAATTCTATACAGCAATCTTTTCTTTAAAAATATTCCATTTATTTCTTGACTTTATAAATTAAAGTGATATCATTTAGATATCAAATAATAGGAGGTCATTCTTATGACTGAAAAACTAATCAATTCAAAACCAAATGGTGTATTCGCATTGATTCTCATTGAATTGACGCTCGTACTTGGTATCTTTATATTTATAATGGGTATTGGTTCGGAAAACATTTTTGGAATTATTATCGGACCTTTATTAAGCTTAATTGCAGGCCTAGCTCATGCTGGTTTAAAAGTTGTCAAACCTCAGGAAGCTCTGGTTTTGACTCTTTTTGGTAACTATACAGGTACCATCAAAGAACCTGGTTTTTACTTTGTCAATCCCTTCAGCGTAGCAGTTAACCCTGCAAACCACACTCGACTTGGACAAAGTGGTGACGTTAGCACGAAATCTCCTTTTTCAGGGATGAAATCATCAAATGGCAATGATGTAAATCTTGAAATTGGCAAGAAACAGATTTCCCTCAAGGTTATGACCTTGAGCAATTCTCGCCAAAAAATCAATGATTGTCTAGGAAATCCTGTAGAAATCGGTATCGCGGTAACTTGGAGAGTTGTCGATACTGCTAAGGCAGTCTTCAACGTAGATAACTACAAAGAATATCTTTCATTGCAATGTGATAGCGCCCTCCGTAATATTGTCCGCATCTATCCTTACGATGTGTCTCCTAATGTGGATACTACGGGTGACGGCCAAGCAGATGAAGGTAGTCTCCGTGGCTCTAGCGAAATTGTTGCTAACCGTATTCGTGAGGAAATTCAAAGTCGCGTAGAAGATGCTGGCTTGGAAATCCTTGAAGCACGTATCACTTACCTAGCTTATGCTCCAGAAATTGCTGCCGTTATGCTTCAACGCCAACAAGCATCTGCCATTATTGATGCACGGAAGATGATTGTAGATGGTGCTGTAGGAATGGTTGAAATGGCACTAGAACGGCTCAATGAAGGGGAATTGGTAGAACTTGACGAAGAACGAAAAGCTGCCATGGTTTCAAATCTCCTTGTCGTTCTTTGTGGCAATCATGATGCACAACCAATTGTCAACACAGGAAGTCTTTACTAAAGATGGCTGAAGCTAAAAAAAAGCAGATCCCCCTTCGACTCTCAACAAAGTTATACGCTGCACTCGCATCATGGGCAGAAGATGACTTTCGTTCAGTCAATGGGCAAATCGAATATCTCCTCACAGAATGTGTCAAACAACGGAAGAAAGACGGAAAATACGTATCAGAAACCATTGACGAACCATTTGAGATTGATATTTAACACCTTCTCCTGTCTGCTAGGACTGACAGGAGAATTTTTTCATCTTTTTTTGTCAAGTAACTTTACTTTACAAAAAAAATGTGTTATCCTAGTATGGTTGATGAAAATCAGTAGATTGAATCGAATATAAATACCTAAAGGAGAAATCAAAATGGCAGTACCTGCACGTCGCACTTCAAAAGCGAAGAAAAACAAACGTCGTACACACTACAAAGTAACAGCTCCATCTGTAAACTTTGACGAAACTACTGGAGATTACTCACGTTCTCACCGTGTATCACTTAAAGGATACTACAAAGGACGTAAAATCGCTAAAGCTGCATCAGCTGAATAATAGAAGGGAGATACCATGCGCGTAAATATTACACTTGAACACAAAGAATCTGGTGAACGCTTGTACCTTACTTCTAAAAACAAACGTAACACTCCAGACCGTCTTCAATTGAAGAAATACTCACCAAAACTTCGCAAACACGTTGTGTTTACAGAAGTGAAGTAAGCATTCAATACGAATCAATACAGAAGAAAAACGCTGTTCAAGCGTTTTTTTCTTTTTGTTAATTTCAGTACATTTCAATAAAAATCAACCGAATCACTACCTTTTTCACTACCTTTTTTGAAATAAGAATATTGATTCGGACAATTAAAAGCAAGAGGAGAAGAAGCTGGGCAAAAAGTCTTTAATACTCAATGAAAATCAAAGAGCAAACTAGGAAGCTAGCCACAGGTTGCTCAAAACAGTGTTTTGAGGTTGCAGATAGAACTGACGTAGTCAGCTCAAAACACCGTTTTGAGGTTGCAGATAGAACTGACGTAGTCAGTAACATCTATACGATAAGGCTAAGCTGACGTAGTTTGAAGAGATTTTCGAAGAGTATAAAATCAGAAAAACGCATAGTATCAATCCTTGAATGAACTGCATCCCAAAAGTTAGACAGAAAAAATCTAACTTTTTGGGGTCAGTACAAAGCCTGCGTTTTTTATATATAAAAATTTTACACATTTCTCTTGACAGGGCTTTCTTTTAGATGTACAATATATGTGTAGAAAAATTATATATAAAAATCTTACACATTAGAAAAGGAGGTTTCCCATGTACTTTCCAACATCCTCTGCCTTGATTGAATTTCTCATCTTGGCCGTACTGGAAAAAGGGGATTCTTATGGTTATGAGATTAGCCAGACCATTAAGCTGATCGCTAATATCAAAGAATCCACACTCTATCCCATTCTCAAAAAATTGGAAGGCAATAGCTTTCTGACAACCTATTCTAGAGAGTTCCAAGGTCGCATGCGCAAATACTACTCCTTGACAAATGGTGGTATAGAGCAGCTCTTGACCCTAAAAGATGAATGGACACTCTATACAGACACCATCAATGGCATCATAGAAGGGAGTATCCGCCATGACAAGAACTGAATACCTGACTCAGCTAGAACTCTATCTCAAAAAACTGCCTCAGGCTGACCAAATTGAAGCCATGGACTATTTCAGGGAACTCTTTGACGATGCTGGAGTCGAAGGAGAAGAAGAACTCATTGCCAGTTTGGGAACTCCCAAAGAAGCAGCCCACGAAGTTCTATCCAATCTTCTCGATAAAAAAATCAATGAAGCACCCGCTCAAAAGAATAACCGACAAATTTTGCATATCGCCTTGTTAGCTCTCCTTGCAGCACCCATCGGTATTCCTCTGGGAATCGCCATCCTCGTGTCCCTGTTCGCAATCCTTGTGGCAGCCTTGACTGTCATCTTGGCTTTCTTTGCGGTTTCCATACTTGGTATCATCGGCGGATTCCTATTTTTAGTTGAAAGTTTCACTGTCTTAGCCCAAGCTAAATCAGCCTTTATCTTGATTTTTGGTGCTGGTTTACTGGCTATCGGTGCTTCTTCACTAGTCTTACTAGGTATTTCCTATGTAGCCCGCTTCTTCGGCCTACTCATTGTTCGCCTGGTGCAATTTGTTCTCAAAAAAGGAAAGAGAGGTGACCAGCATGCGTAAATTGACAAAAGGATTTCTCATTTTTGGTGTGGTGACTACCATTATCGGCTTTATCCTGCTCTTTGTAGGGATCCAATCTGACGGAATCAAGAGCCTACTTGCCATGTCCAAGGAACCTGTCTATGATAGTCAGATGGAAGAGCTGACCTTTGGCAAGGAAGTCGAAAACCTAGATATTACGCTCCACCAACACGCGCTCACCATCACAGACTCTTTCGATGATCAAATCCACATTTCTTATCATCCATCTATTTCTGCTAACCATGATCTTGTCACAAATCAAAACGACAAAACTCTAAGCCTCACTGATAAGAAACTGTCTGAAACTCCATTTCTCTCTTCTGGAATTGGCGGGATTCTCCATATCGCAAGTAGCTACTCTAGTCGTTTTAATGAAGTTATTCTCCAAGTTCCAAAGGGAAGAAGTCTAAAAGGGATCAACATCTCAGCAAATCGCGGTCAAACCAGTATCACTAATGCTAGTCTTGAAAATGCGACCCTCAATACCAATAATAGCTATCTCCTCCGAATTGAAGGAAGTCGTATCAAAAACAGTAAACTCACAACACCAAATATTATCAATATCTTTGATACAGACCTTACAGATAGTCAGCTAGAGTCAACAGAACATCACTTCCACGCTGAAAATATCCAAGTTCACGGCAAGGTGGAATTAACTTCTAAAGACCATCTCTCAATCACTCTGACGCAAAAAGAAAGCCAACGAATTAATTGGGACATCTCAAGTAACTATGGTTCTATCTTACAAGCCACAAGAGAAAAACCTGGATCAAAATACACAGAATTAAGCAACCCTTACAAAACTGAAAAAGCTGGTGTCAAGGATCAACTCATTGCTAGAGCTGATAATGATATCACTCTAGTATCCACACCAATCAGACATTGACAAAAGCACTTACATCTGCTACTATGGAAGCATATTTATCTAACTAAAAAGGAGGTTCTACCATGAAACAAGAATGGTTTGAAAGTAATGATTTTGTAAAAACAACAAGCAAGAACAAACCTGAAGAGCAAGCTCAAGAGGTTGCAGACAAGGCTGAAGAAACGATAGCCGATCTCGATACACCAATTGAAAAAAATACTCAAGTAGAGGAGGAAGTCTCTCAAGCTGAAGTCAAACTGGAAAGCCAGCAAGAAGAAACAATTGAAACACCTGAAGACAGTGAAGCGAGAACAGAAATAGAAGAAAAGAAGGCATTAGATTCTACTGAAGAAGAGCAAGACCTTTCTAAAGAAACAGAAAAAGTCACTATAGCTGAAGAAATCCAAGAAGCACTTCCTCAGCAAAAACCAACAACGAAAGAGCCACTTCTTCTAAGTAAATCCTTAGAAAGTCCCTATATCCCCGACCAAGCTCCAAAATCTACGGATAGATGGAAAGAGCAAGCGCTTGATTTTTGGTCTTGGCTAGTGGAAGCTCTCAAATCTCCTACAAGCAGTCTTGAAACAAGTAGCACACACAGTTATACAGCTTTCCTCTTGCTCATTCTGTTTTCTGCATCCTCCTTTTTCTTTAGTATCTACCACATCAAACATGCTTACTATGGACATATAGCAACTATGCATAATCACTTCCCTGAACAATTTGCTTCATTAAATCTCTTTTCGATTATCTCTATCCTAGTAGCAACAACACTCTTCTTCTTTTCATTCCTCTTGGGTAGTTTCGTCGTGAGACGATTTATCTACCAAGAAAAGGACTGGACGCTAGAAAAGGTTCTCCAACAATATAGTCAACTCTTAGCAATTCCAATCTTCCTCACTGCTATTGCTAGTTTCTTTGCCTTCTTTGACAGCCTGCGATTTACAGCCCTCTTGTGTGTGATTAGCATTGGGATCATTCTGCTTGCTAGCCTTCATATCATTACAAGACCGAGTCAAGCAAGTGAAAGCGACTCCTTCTATCAGTTATTCTTGTCTGTCCTTGTGAACGGAGTGATTATCCTCCTCTTCTTTGTAGCTGAAGTGGCACTGATTGGAGATTATCTTCGTATCTTGGCCTTTCTTTAAACTTCAATCCTGTCTTTCATGGCAGGATTTTTTATATATCAAAAAGCAAGTCAATTGACCTGCTTTACTTTTCTTGTGCTAATGCTTTAAAATCTTTGTCTAAGATGGGTTGAATTTCTAATTGATTGGCGTCTAGTTGGTGGTAAGATGCTGATGGTAGTGACTCTAGGAATTTTGCATAGTCCAAGCGAGCAATGGCTTCATAGTTTTCTGGTTTAGAGCCATCTCCTGTGATTTGAACCAAGTCAATCTCCCACTGGACTTCCTTATCCACCAATTGCTCCATATAGGCTGCAGGAACAAATGGTTCTCTCGGTAAAACAGTCTTGACTCCTTGAGCCAGATGATAAATACCGTGCACTTGGCTTTCTCCATCCTGATAGAAGGAAACTCTTGCAAAGTAGGCATCTGTCTCTTGAACCGCACGCACACGCGCTTCAAACTGTGCCAAACCATCTTCCCCTAAAAAGCTTTTCAAATCCTCATGACTAAAGAAAACAGGATTAAAAATTCCTTGGCAAATCGTAAAACGGGCTGCAGGATCTGCCAGATAGGCTTGAATACTTGCTTGGAAATAAGCTTCAAAATCAAAACCATCTAGTCCTTCAATCTCAGTTCCTGTATAAGCAAGCAGGGCATCTAAAAATGCTTTGATAATCTGCCAGTCTGTCTTCGTTAGTAGGTCAGGAAGATCAACACGGTAAGCCTTTTGCCCATCAGCATAACTGACCTTAAAGAGAAATTGTGATTGCCCTACTATCGCACACTCGATAGACTCGAGACGGTTAAGAGGCTGACGGAGATAGACTGCATCATAGCTATGTGACTCCAAACTATCTACCAAGCCCAAGATGGACTTGGCAGTCAAAATCTCTTGTTCTCCTAAAATGCTCTGTTTATTTGGAATAAAAAATGTTTTCGCCATAACTGGACTCCTTTTGAAATCGTTTACATATAGTATACCTTGTTTTCCTGAAAGATACAGAAACAAACTTTAGATTTTTGAGTACAAAGCATAGAAAAACAGCCCCTAAGGACTGTTTAATCTTATACAGTAGCTGCTTGATCCAAGCTTTCACCGATAGCGGCTAGGCGCTCAATCACTTCAGCTTGTGTCAATTCATGTTCTGAAACATAGCGGTTACGTGGGTGAACACGGCACTCGTGTGAGCATCCACGAAGGTACTTGTCTTCATTTTCTTCTGATGTCAAGATACGACGGTTACAGAATGGATTTCCACAGTTGACATAACGTTCACATGGTGTTCCATCAAACCAGTCTTTCCCTACGATAGTTGGGTTGACATGGTTGACATCTACGGCGATACGCTCATCAAAGACGTACATTTTTCCATCCCAAAGCTCACCTTGAACTTCTGGGTCTTTACCGTAAGTTGCGATTCCGCCGTGCAATTGGCCGACATCTTTGTAACCTTCACGGACCATCCAGCCTGAGAATTTCTCACAGCGAACGCCACCTGTACAGTAAACCACGACGCGCTTGTCCATGAATTTTTCTTTGTTGTCACGAACCCACTGTGGCAACTCACGGAAGTTGCGGATGTCTGGGCGGATAGCCCCACGGAAATGTCCTAGGTCGTACTCGTAATCGTTACGTGTGTCAAGGACAACTGTATCTTCGTCAAGAAGGGCTTCTTTGAACTCTTTTGGAGACAAGTAGGCACCTGTTGTTTCAAGTGGGTTGATGTCGTTGTCAAAGTCGTTGTCTTCCAAACCAAGGTGGACAATCTCTTTCTTGTAGCGAACAAACATCTTCTTGAAGGCTTGTTCATTTTCTTCGTCAATCTTGAACCAGAGGTCTTCCATACCTGGTAGGCTGTGAACGTAGTCCATGTATTTTTGAGTTGTTTCATAGTCACCTGAAACTGTTCCGTTAATTCCCTCGTCAGCGACTAGGATACGGCCTTTAAGGCCGATTGATTTACAGAAAGCCAAGTGATCTGCAGCAAATTGCTCTGCATTTTCAATTGGAGTATAAAGGTAGTAAAGCAAGACACGAATATCTTTTGCCATAAGATTTGTTCTCTTTTCTATTCTTAAATTTTCTAAATTTTTTATTTATCCATACTAGTATACCTGCTTGAGAAAACGAATGCAATTTATTTGACTGGAAATTGTAGAGGGTTCTCGAAATTTCCTGAATGGTTAAATAGTGATAAGAAACACGGATATCTATGTTTTTTGTTTCAAAAAATCACTGCCTTCCCCAGACAAGCCTGAGGAAAACAGTGATTCAGTTTTTAGGAATTAGGAATGAATACACGAAATCAATCTATACTCTTCTAAAATCAAAAAGCAATCTAGGTAGGTAACCTTTTCATAGATTTATTTCTGATTTTGTCAATATTATCTAAAGACTCAAAAAGAATGTTAATCTATCTGTGGTTAGTCCTGTAGTTTACTTTTTGATTTCTGTTTAGCACTAGTGGATTATTTTTTGTTTCTCAACTACCCACTCTACCATTCTTCACCGTCAAAACCATCATAATCTGGATATTGTTCTGGTGGCGTTCCAATCAAACATACGAGATAAGCTTCTTCGTCCTCTATCTCGATTTCTCTCAGCACTTGACATTCGAAACGCCATTCATCACCGAAGTCGAAAATAAACTTAAATTTTTGTTTGACACTTAGGATATCCAGATAGACATTTTCTGTGTAACGTTCTTCAACATCGGCACTGACAAAGCTAAGAAAGTAAGAATCTGCATGACTCCACGCAACATTATCCATGAAAAATGCATGAGCATGATCACTTGCAAAATCGAAACTCCATAAAATCACATCTGCTAGTTCCGCTAACGTTTTTGGAATCTGTATATGTCGGTAGCAACCTTTTTTAAATTTGACGGAAATGACCTAAGCTTCTACAGATGCTGGCTTTTCAGCTTCTATTTCTTGTTTTACTAATTTTAAGTGTACCATAATACCTCTAATTGCTAATCGAAACGATTTCTTTTAAGCAATAAACCTTCTCATCTATTGTAATATAAGTTTATCGAACTAGATCACTTAATAAATGGAGAGATGTGTAAAAATAAGATGTTTCACGAGAAACACCCTGTGCCAGGCAGGGTGTCCTTATACTAAACAAAAATCATGATGCTGGACAAAAAATATTTAAAATTAGAAAACACATATTGTCACGTGTTGAAAAATCTTGATACTAGCCGTTTTATTGTGAAAAATTTACTTCACTTTTTCCTGAAGTTAAGTTTTATCCAGCCTCTGTACCAGGGCTATAAGTCCAAATTACCAGTCGGCACTTAAAGACGCTGGCTTTCACGTTATTGTTTAGGTCTCATTGCTCCTGACACGTCATTTACCTCTTAAAGAGGCTTGTGGTATTATAGTGAAATTAAATCTGAATAAATCAGTCAGGAAAATCCAATCAATTTCTAGTAATGTTTTAGAAGTCATAGTGTACTATTTCAGACTCAACTCACTATATTATATGAAAAGTTTGGGTATAAACTTTTACCACTTCCTCCCTACTCACCTGAGTACAACTCTATTGAAAAAACATCGACTCATATCAAAAAGCACATCAAAAAGGTATTGGTAAGTTGCAATACTTTTTACGAGACTCTTTTGTCTTATTCTTGCTTCAATTTATTGTAGTCACATCATACTGTTCTTAATTCAATCCACTATAGTCACATAATGCAAAAATCTCCTAGCAGACTTTCCTGCTAGGAGATTTTATGTTATGAGAGGTACTTGTTTAAACTCTAAAAATCGGATTCATCATCTGATAATTATCAAATAATCTACCAATTAAGCTTCTTCGTCTTCTTTACGACGACGGCCTGCAAGACCAAGACCAAGTAAGGCACTTGCGGCAGCGGCTACCATAGCTACAGTAGAATCTGCTGTACCTGTATTTGGTAATTCTTTAGCTGCTTTACGCGCATTTGCTGCTGCTTGAGTTGTAGCTGGAGCTACAGCTGGTGTTTGAGCAGCTTGGTCATTAGCTGGAGTTGCATGATTAGTTGCTGGAGCAACTTCCGCCATGAAGTCTTCGATACGTTTCACCATTGCATCCACTTCTGCTTGACTTGCTTTTGCATTGGCAAATACTGCTTTAGCTTCTGCTAATAATGCAGTCGCTTCTTTTGCAGTTTCTGCATCAAGCTTAGCTGACTCTTGGATGATTAGTTCATCTAATTGACGAATAGCGCCTTCTAACTTAGCTTTATCCACTTTTGCGTCAGTGTTAGTAGCTCCGTTATTACCTCCACCATTTGATGGTACATAAGGACGTTGTTTGAATGCATCATCTCTTGGAATTGCTAATACTTGACCTTCTTTTGTAACGATTGTTACATTTCCGGCTTTATCAATGTTAACCGCTGCTTCTTTCTTACCATCTTTTTCGATTGTTGCATTACCATCTTTGTCGATTGTAATTTTCACTTTACCATCTTTAGATGCGTAAATTGTATTACCTTCATCATCAGTTGATTTCTCTAGAGTGCTAATATCGAATTCTTCAAGATCAGTGATAGCACCTAACATCATGAATTGGAATTTCGCTTTTTCTTCTGAAGTAATATTATTAATATTTCCTACAGGTACTTTACTCCAGTCAAAATCAAGGTTATCGCCGCCATTTTTAGCTTTTGCTTCTTCTGCATTCTTCACTAGTTGGTCTTTAGAAATTGTTGCTGTAGAACCGTCTGGCATTGTTACTGTTGCGTTTCCTTTAGCGTCCACTACTACAGTTGCTCCTGGGTTTACTGCTTCAATTGCTTTCTTAACTGCTGCTTTTTCATCGTCTGTTAAGTTTTCTTTATCTCCAACTAATGTGCGGAAGGCAGGTGTTTTCACTTTAGCATTCTTAGCTTCGCCTGCTAGAGTATCAGCTGGGATTACTAAGTCTGCCGCTGGAATGACCGCTGTCTTACCATTTACTGTTACTGTTGCGTTTCCTTGGTCGTCTACTACAACTTCAGCACCTGGATTGACGGCTGCTACTTTAGCTGCAATTGCATCTTTCTCATCTTGTGTTAATGAGTCTGGATTTGCTACTACAGTCTTATCTGCTGGTTTAACGATGTCGTTTCCTGCGTTTGGTTTAGCTGCGTCTGCTGCTGTCTTAGTTAAGTCTGCTGCTGGAATTACAACTGGTTTTCCATCTTTAGGTGTAACTGTTGCATTTCCTTGGTCGTCTACTACTACAGTCGCATCTGGATTTACTGCTTTAACTTTAGCTGCAATTGCATCTTTCTCATCTTGTGTTAATGAGTCTGGATTTGCTACTACAGTCTTATCTGCTGGTTTAACTACGTCGTTTCCTGCGTTTGGTTCTTTAGCCGAATCTGCTGTCTTAGTTAAGTCTGATGCTGGAATGACTGCTGTCTTACCATCTTTAGTTACTGTTGCGTTTCCTTTGTTGTCCACTACAACTTCAGCACCTGGATTTACTGCTTTAACTTTTTCTTCGATTGCTTTTTTCTCTTCTGGAGTTAGAGCATTCGGATTTGCTACTACAGTCTTATCTGCTGGAGTGTTTACATCGTTTCCTGCATTTGGCTTAGCTGCTTCTTCTGCTGTTTTCACCAAATCTTTCGCTGGGATAACCACTGTCTTACCATCTTTAGTTGTTACAGTTGCATTTCCTTGGTCATCAACAACTACAGTTTTAGCTTCTGGATTCACTTCTGCAACTTTAGCTGCGATTGCATCTTGCTCATCTTTTGTTAATGATTCTGGATTTTCTACAACTGTCTTGTCAGCTGGTTTAACTACATCGTTTCCTGCATTTGGTTCTTTAGCTGAATCTGCTGTCTTAGTTAATGCCGCCGCTGGAATGACCGCTGTCTTACCATTTACTGTTACTGTTGCGTTTCCTTTGTCATCTACTGCTACAGTTGCACCAGGGTTAACTGCTGCTACTTTAGCCGCAATTGCTTTCTTCTCATCATCAGTTAATGAGTTTGGATCTGCTACTACAGTCTTATCAGCTGGTGTGTTGATATTGTTTCCTGCATTTGGTTTCGCTGCTTCTTCTGCAGTTTTCACTAAATCAGCCGCTGGAATTGTTGCAATATCACCATCTTTAGTTGTTACCGTTGCATTTCCTTTGTCGTCAAATGCCACGTTAGCTTCTGGATTTACCGCTTTGATTGCGTCTGCAATCTTAGCTTTATCTTCGTCTGATAAATGATCTGGATCGCTTACAACTACTTTATCTGCTGGTGTATTTACCTTATTTCCTGCATTTGGTTGTTTAGCTTCTTCTGCATTTTTCACTAAATCTTTTGCCGGAATTGTTGCTGTAGCTGTATTACCATCTTTATCTACTACAGTTACTGTAGCATTTCCTTTATCATCTACGAAAATCGCTTTCGCATCTGGATTTACTGCTTTAATCTTAGCTTCAATCGCTTTTTTCTCTTCTGGAGATAATGGTTTAGTTGGATCTGTTACTGCTACTTTATCCGCTGGTTTGTTAATGTTGTTTCCAGCTTTTGCATTTTTAGCTTCTTCTGCTGTTTTCACTAAATCTTTTGCTGGAATTACAAAGCTTCTACCATCTTCTGTAGTTATCGTTGCATTTCCATTGTCATCAACAACAACCGTTGAACCTGGGTTCACTTCCTCAACAGCTTTCTTAATAGCCTCTTTATCCACGTTAGCTGGATCTGTTACTAATACCTTATCAACAGGTTTCTTAATTAAATCTTGTTTCTCAGGTTTTAATATATCTGCTTTTGGTTTCGCTAAGGCTTCTACAGGAATTGTTGCGATGTCTCCATTTGCATTCTTAACAGTCGCATTTCCTTTTGCATCAAATACTACTGTTGCTCCTGGGTTAACTTCTAAGATGTTTTTCTCAATTTCTTGAATTTCATCCGCTGTTAATTTATCTCTATCTTTCACTAGCACTCTGTCTGCTGGTGAATTGATTTTATTTCCTGCATTCACTTTAGCTTTATCAGCGTCAGTCTTCGTTAAATCAGCTACTGGAATTGTTGCTGTTTTACCTTCTGGTGTTGTTACTGTCGCATTTCCATTTTCATCTACGAATACTGTTGCTCCTGGATTTATACGTTGAACTTTAGCAGCGATTTTTGCTTTAACATCATCCGTAATTTGTCCATCTTTAACAAACACTCGATCTGCTGGTTTGTTAATAACGTTACCTGCTTTTGGATCGCTTAATACTTCATCATCAGTTTTCACTAAATCATCCGCTGCGATTACAGCTGTCTTACCATCTGTAGTTGTTACTGTTGCATTTCCTTTATCATCTACAAATACTGTTGAGCCTGGGTTAACTTCTTTAACTTTAGCTGCGATTTTTTCTTTGTCTGTTGGTGTTAGTGCATCTTTATCAGCAACTACTGTTTGATCGATAGGTTTCTTAACTGGATTTTGTTTAGCTGGATCCAATAGATCTTTTTCAGCATTTGATTTCACTAGGTCACTTACAGGGATTGTCGCTGTAGCTGTAGTTCCGTCTTCATTCGGTACTGTTACTGTTGCGTTTCCTGCTTCGTCAAATACGACTTTAGTTCCTTCAGGGTTTACCGCCTGAATTGCTGCAGTAATCTTAGCTTTTTCAGCATCAGTTAATTCAGCTGGATTTGCTACTACTGTTCTTTCTGCTGGAGTATTTACTTTGTTTCCTGCTGTTGCAGTTTCTTTAGCACCTGGATCTTTCACTAAATCTTCCACAGGAATTGTTGCTGTCTTACCGTCTGGTGTTGTGACTGTTGCGTTTCCTTTGTCGTCAACGAATACAGTTGCACCTGGGTTTACTGATTCTACAGCTTTTTGGATTTTAGCTTTAACTTCATCTTTCTTGTCACCAGTTAAATCTGCTGGTGTTGCTGAAACTTTATCCGCTGGTTTGTTGATGTTGTTTCCTGCGTTTGCACCTTCAGCTTCTTTTGCAGTTTTCACTAAGTCTGATGCTGGGATTACTTCAGTTTTACCGTCTGGTGTTGTTACTGTTGCATTTCCTTTTTCATCTACAACTACTGTTGTATTTTCTGGATTTACTTTTTCTACAGCTGCTTTGATTGCATCTTTTTCAGCTTGAGTTAATTTACCTGCTTTCTTAACAAGTGTTTTGTCTGCTGGTTTCTTAACTGCATCTTGTTTGTCTGGGTTCGTTAAGTCAGCTGCATCTTTTGCTAAATCAGATGCTGGAATTGTTGCTACAGCTCCGTCTTTCGTTGTTACTGTTGCGTTTCCTTTTTCGTCAAATACAACTGTTGCACCTGGGTTAACTTTCAGGATTTCTGCTCTAATCTTATCTTCATCAGTCTTGATATTAGCAGGATCTGTTACAACCACTTTCGTTGCTGGAGTGTTTACTTTGTTTCCTGCATTTGGAGTTTCTTTAGCTGCTGGATCTTTTACTAAGTCTTCAACAGGAATTGTTGCTGTTTTACCATCTGGAGTTGATACTGTTGCATTTCCTTTGTCGTCAACGAATACTTTAGCATCTGGGTTAACTGCTTCTACTTTAGCTTTGATTGCTTTGATGTCTTCAGGAGTTAACGCATCTTTGTTTGCAGATACTTTATCAGCTGGTTTGTTGATGTTGTTCCCTGCTTTTGCACCTTCAGCTTCTGCTGGAGATTTCACTAAATCAGTTACTGGAATAGTTGCTGTTTGTCCATCTGGTGTAACTACAGTAGCGTTTCCTTTGTCGTCTACTACTACTGTTGCACCTGGGTTAACTGCTTCTACTTTAGCTTTGATTGCTTCAATGTTTTCAGGAGTTAATGCATCTTTATCAGCTACTACTTTGTCTGCTGGTTTGTTGATGTTGTTTCCTGCTTTAGCAGTTTCTTTATCAGCTTCTGTTTTCACTAAGTCAGCTTTTGGAATTACTACAGTTTTACCACCTGGTGTTGTTACTGTTGCGTTTCCTTTGTCATCAACTACTACAGTTGAACCTGGATTTACTGCTTCTACAGCTGCCTTAATAGCATCTTTAGCTTCTGTTGGTAAATCTTTATCAGCTGCTACTAGTGCTGGATCAACTACTACTTTATCTGCTGGTTTGTTTACAGCATCTTGTTTCGCTGGGTCAGCTAAGTCAGCTTTAGCTTTTACTAAATCGCTCGCTGGAATTGTTGCAGTTTTCGGTTGTTCACTTGGTACTGCTGGGATTGTTACTGTTGCATTTCCTTTTTCGTCAAATACTACGTCAGCACCTGGGTTTACAGCTTGGATTTTAGCTTTAATAGCTTCTTTATCTTTGTCTGTTAATGCAGCTGGATTTTCTACCACTACTCTATCTGCTGGAGTGTTTACTTGGTTTCCACCAGTTACATTGTCTTTATCAGCATCTGATTTGACTAAATCTGCCACTGGAATTGTCGCAGTTTTACCATCTTTAGTTGTTACAGTCGCATTTCCGTTGTCATCCACTACTACTGTAGCATCTGGGTTTACTGCTTCAACTGCTGCTTTAATTCTAGCAAGTTCAGGATCTGTTAATTCAGCTTTATCTGCTACTTGTACTCTGTCTGCTGGGTTGTTGATGTTGTTACCAGCTTTTGGATTAGTTTTTTCGTCAGCACCTTTAACTAAATCATTAGCATCGATTACTGCTGTTTTTCCTTCTGGTGTTGTTACTGTAGCTTCACCTTTTTCGTTAACTGTAATCACTGAACCTTCTGGGTTAACCGCAGCGATTTTCGCTTTGATTGCTTCACGTTCTGGTTCTGTTAAAGCATTTTTATTTGCTACTACAGTTTGTGAGTTTGGTTTGTTGATGTCATCTCCACCATTTGCTTTTTTAGCTTCTTCTGGTGTTTTGAATAAGTCTGATGCTGGAATTGTCGCAATTGTTCCGTCTTTAAGAACTACTGTTGCATTTCCTTCAGTGTCATAGTTAATAGCTTGAACTTTTTCGTCGCCACCATTTAATTTTTTCAGTTTTTCAGTTGCTTTTGCTTGAAGGTCTGCATTTGTAGCATCTCCAACCAACTTATCCGCTGGCTTACGAACTCCTGCATTACCTGAATCACCTTTTGCTGCATCTGCTAATGTACGTACTAATTCTGATGCTGGGAATGCTGCTGTATTTCCTTCTGGAGTTGAAACAGTAACTGTTCCGTTATCATCCATTGTTACTACTGCGTTAGGGTTAACGTCACGAACAGCTTGTTTGATTTTTGCTTTTTCAGCATCTGTTAAATTCGCAGGATCTTTAACGATAACTTTATCCACTGGACGGTTAATATTGTTACCACCAGTTGGGCTATTTAAATCATCCGCAGATTTTGTTAAGTCTGCTTGTTCTAACGGTACAGTTTTACCATTTGGTAAAATTACACTCGCACTTCCATTAGGATTTACTGTTACAGTTGCACCTGGGTTTACAGCTTCGATAGCTTTTTGAAGTTTAGCTTGTTCGTCAGCATCTAGATTT
Source organism: Streptococcus sp. 5346 (assembly GCF_013277455.1). GTDB lineage: Bacteria > Bacillota > Bacilli > Lactobacillales > Streptococcaceae > Streptococcus. Next base: position 67,905 of record NZ_VMMY01000012.1, on the reverse strand, counting down.
GTTGGATTTTTAGCAACTAATTTATTACCTGGTAGACGTGCAGAGTTGATTGCTTTAATTGCTTGTTCACCTGCTTTTTTAGCTTTATCAACGTCAGCATTTTTCTTAGCACCATTAATTGCTTCTTCTGATGCTTTTTTAACTGCATCTACTTCATCTTGAAGTTTTTTCTTAGCTTCCGGAGATAATGCGTTGTCTGCTTCAATCTCTGCTTTTTTATTGTTTGCTACACCTTCTACTGCTTGATTCGCTTCTGGTTTTTTCGCTGGATCTTTTGCTAAAGCTGTAATAGCCGCTGCCCCATCAGTACCTACTGTATTGATTTCACCTTGAATTGTTCCAGCTTCATCAGGTGTATCTGCATTATTTTTCTTAGCATTAATTTCTTCTTTTTTAGTATCTGCAATTTCCTTAGCTCTGTCTTTAACTTCTTTTTTCTCTTCATCAGTTAAGTCAGTACGAGCATCGATTTCTTTTTCTTTTGCTTTTAATGCTTCATCGATTTTATCTAATGCTGCTTGTTTACCGATTGGATTAATTTTACCAATTGCAGTCGTACCATCAGTTTTTTCAGTATCAACTGCCGTTTGTGCTGTTGTTGCTTCTACTGGAGTTGGTGCAGTATCTGGTTGTTCATTAATTTTAGCAATTGCTTTATCTGCTTCTACTTTAGCAGCAGCTTTTGCAGCTTCTTTTTCTTTTTGAGTTAAATCTTCACGTTCATCAAGTGCAGCATTTTTAGCTTTTAATGCATCTGTAATAGCTTGTTTAGCAGCTTCTTTCGCTACTGGGTTAACTTTCGCTACAGCCGCAGTACCTTCTTCTTTAGCCGTATCAATTACTGCTTTGTTTGTAGCATCATCGATTTTATCTAATGCTGCTTGTTTATCTTCATTAACTTTTGCAATAGCTTTATCTTTTTCAGCTTGTGTTAAGTTATCATTACCTTTGATAGCTGCGATTTGATCTGTTGCTTTGTTAGTAACTGCATCAATTGCTGGTTGTTTATCTAATTTCACAACTTTCTCTACAGGAATAGTATCTTTAGAACCATCTTTATAAGTTACTACTAAATTTTCACCATCTTGTTCAAGAGTTTCAACTACTTTTGCAGCATCAGCTTTTTCTACTGCTGTTCCTTTTTTAGCTTCTAAGTTCTTATCTTCATTTTTCTTAGAGTATTCTAAAGGAATGTTTTCCTTAATCTTATCTAATTCAGCCTGTGGAATATTAGTGATATCTGTTACTACTGTCTTATCAGCATCAGCCAATTCTCTAATGTCATATTTTTTCGTTTGAGATTTCAATACGATGCTGAATGAACCTGGGTCAGTTGCATATGAACCACCTTGAGCAACATTACGGATTTCTTTTCCATCTGTATCCACTGCTGTCGCATAACGAGTTACTAGACGATATTCATCATTATCACCTTTAGGGAATTTGTCCGCTTTAAGTCCCGCTGTATCTTTAGTTACTTTACCTCTAATTTTAACAATTGCAGGATTTTCATCTGTCGCTGTTGTTTCTGCAGTAAGAGGCGTTACAGTCATATCATATTCGTTATCTAAAACATTTGGATTAGCTGCAGTAGGACTTAAAGGTTGATTTCCACCTCTGTTAACTGTTGCTGATTTAATCTTACCTAAGTCATCTGTATATTTAATGTCGATATCGATATCTTCATTAGCATAAATATAGACATCTTTTTTACCGTTTGCAGTTGTAGAGTAAGGAATTGTTACTTCTGGAGCATTATTTGTACGTGCAAAATCAGTCAATGGTCTAGTGTCTGTTGAACCATCTTTATACGTTACAACTACATTATCACCATCTTTTTTAATGCTTGCGATACGTTCTTCTTGATTTTCTACAACTTGACCTTTTTTATCAGTCAGACGAGCATCGATATTGTTTTTAGAGTACTCAATCTTAAGCTTTTCTTTGATTTTATTAAATTCTGCTTCAGTTACTTCCGATGCATCATCCACTGCTACTTTATCAGCTTCTGCTGGTGTTTGAATGTCATATTTTTGAGTTTGTGGTTTAAGCATAACTCTAAGTGACATGTTATTAGCAGTTTCTTTTCCAGAACCTACAAATTCTTTTCCTTCAGAATCGACTACTTTTAAATAACGCCATCCTAAAGCTACGCCTGGAGGGTTCTCTCCTTTAGTTGCAGCCTCTAATTTAGCTTGTGTAAATGACCCTTCTGGAGCTGGGGTACCTGAGTATGTAATAACTGCTGGCTTAGCTTCTGTGGCTGTTGTCTCAGAAGAAATAACATTAGCTGTATATCCATATTGTGTATTGACTTTATCTGTTTCCCCTGCTACAGGTTGAAACGGATTACTTCCCCATTGTAATAAAGTTGCACTTTTAATCTTATCCGCATCGTCTTTAATTTTGATGTCGAATGAATTTTCTTCTGCTCCATAGACATAGATTTCTCTTTTTGGTGCATCAGAGAACGGGAACTCTACTACAGGATCCAGATCCGTACGTGCCACATCAGAAATTGATGCTGTGTCTGCTGAGTCATCTTTATAGGTAACAGTAACTGTTCCATTTGCAATAGCGATGTCTTTCACTACTGAAGATTTATCTGCTAAGACTTCTCCTTTTTTAGACGCTAGTCGAGCATCTTCTCTAGTTGCAGTATCAGAATATTGAATATTAATTTTCTCTTTAATTTTAGCAATATCTGCTTCTGTCAAGCTATCAATATTCGAAACGCCAATTTTATTAGCATTGTTTTCTGGTCCTTGAATGCTGTATTTGTATGTTTGAGATTTAACAACCATTTTGAAGTAACCTGGATTAGATGAGTTTGTACCACCTGATATTTTGTCTCCAGCTTCATCAACAATATGTAAATATCTATCTCCTAATACTGCATTTTGATTTTCTTGTTTAGTATAAGCTGCAATAGCTTTAAACTTATCGTTTGGTTTTCCTGTTACACGTACTGTTACTGGACCTGTAGTTGGACTTGTAGTTGAATAGTATGACCATCCGAAACCATCTGTTTCTACTGGGTTAATAGGCGAAGATATAGGTCTTCCATCTAAATACTGCCCGCTCCCTTTTTTAACGGTCACTTCTGTTAATTTTTTACCAGTTGTTGAATTTACAGAAATCTCAATGTCTGTATCTTCTTCGTTATAAGAATAAATTTCTTTTTTAGCCACATCAGAAAAAGCAATCGTGTAACTAATATTATTTGCTGTAGTAGTTATTTCGTTAGATGAAGTTGTAGTAGCACTGTCAGCTCTGAAGCCAACTCCATTATTCATCTCTTTCCCATTACGTGAATCATGAGATCCTGAGTTTTCGATTGCGTTAGATTCTGATTTTTTCTCAGTGTTTTCTGCTTTTTTACCTACAGTTGGTTGTCCGTTAGTAGTGTCTACTTTCGGAGCTTCTTTTGGTTTGTTTTTTAACCCTGAACTAACAAACGTCACTAGTTTCTGATAAGCCTTTGTCAATTCATCTTGACTAGTTGCAGAAGCGAGTGTAGACTCAGCAGAAGCCAATTCACCATTCAAAAGAGCAAGGCTTTCCTCTGTTTTATTAGCATACTTACCTGCAGAAAGTTTTGATTTAACTTCTGAAATGTAGTTTTCTAGTTTAGTTTTATCCAAAGCTGGAGTTGTTACTTCTGGTGCAGCTGGTTTTGCTGGTTCTTCTACGACTGGTTGTGCTGCTGGAACGCTTTCTGCTGGAGTTGATGGGGCATCAAGGGCTGGCGCTAGAGCTTCTACATCTGGTGTATCTTGTTTACTTAGCTCATTAGCTGATACAGCTCCATTTCCCAAGAACATGAACAGGGCAGCAACTGCTACACTGGCTGCTCCAAAACTATATTTACGGATTGAGTAACGTGTGACCTTTTCACGGTGCAAGCGTTCAACACGACTCATAGGCGATTTCTTATCCACTTATTGTGTTCTCCTTAAAAATATTTTTTTATGTCCATATCTACATGCAAAGATTCCTCGCCATGGGCGAGGTTTTGCATATGATACTTTACTTCTTCATTGTACATGATAAGTGATATATATGCAAGCTAAATGCTTATCAAATTCGCCAAAAAAAAAAACATTTTCAGACAATTTTTACAATTCGTTCGTTTTTATAACCGAAATTATGAATTTTTTAACTTTAAAATCAGGAAAATGTTTTGATTTTATATATGTTATTATGTTGTATTAAGAACCAAAATTCGGAAATGAATTTGAATAAAATCTTTTTATTTTGAAAAGAAGATAACTTTGATACCTAAAAGGAACTATTCTACTATTTTTAAACAAAACATTCGTAAAATAAATATACAAAAATTTTTAGGTTTTTTGGCTTTTTTTCTTCCAAAAAAGAGAACCTGTCAGTTAAATGCCCAGATTCTCTGATAGCTTTCTAGCAGAGCCCAACAGAACCAGACCCTATCTCTCATATGCACTATTCTCTTAAAATTCAAAGGCTAAACACGCCAGAGGCGCCTCACCGTAGAAATATGACTGACTTCCACATCCTAATTACGACCTAAAAGTGTTAGCAGTCTCTTGATCGTCTGCCTGTTGCAACTAACAACTAAAGCTAAAATAAAACATGCTACCTCATTTTGGCAACATGTCATCTGTTCCTATTTACAGCAATGCCTCAAATTCAGCGACTGACATACCTAATTGCTGACTGGCAACCTCCGAAGTCAGAAGACCTTGACGGACTAAATTTGCTAACATCGCGAAACTACCTTCAGCTTTCCCGAGCTCCAGTCCCTGTTCAATGCCCTCTGCACGACCACGTTCTAAACCTTTTTCTTCAGCTTGTTCCAAGGCATAGTCCTGTGCCAACAATGCCTGTTCTTCTCGCCTGCGTTGTTCACTAAACATTTTCCTGTCCTCCTCGGACCAGCTCTTGTAGTCCAGCAGTTGGTCTGCTTGGCTGATGGCTCGCTCGGGTTGCTGAGTAAAGGGCTTGTTACCGAAAAACTCCAACCATGGTTTACGAACCTCGTCTTTGCTGGTTTCTCTGTATTTGTTAGATCTTATTTATGATGGTTCTTCAATAGCGCTTCAAACTCCGCGACTGGCATGCCTAATTGTTCACTCGCAAATTCAGAAGTTAAAACATGTTGGCGTACTAAATCAATAAAGGTAAAGATTTGTCCTTCAGCTTTCCCCTGTTCAATACCTTCTGCCCTAGCAGTTTCCAAAGCATAGTCCTGTGCCAATAATGCCTGTTCTTCTCGCATACGTAGTTGACTAAACATTTTCCTGTCCTCCTCGGACCAGCTCTTGTAGTCTAGCAGTTGGTCTGCTTGGCTAATGGCTCGCTCGGGTTGTTGAGTAAAGGGCTTGTTCCCGAAAAACTCTAACCACGGCTTGCGAACCTTGTCTTTGCTGGTTTCTCTGTATTTTTTCAGTTCCAAGAAAGCCATCTTAACCAGATGGTTTTCCTGACCATTGTTTGTAATTGTTAAAATCTCACCCGTCGTGTCTTCGCGCATGCTGAAACTGTGGAAAGCCAAGTCATCTGAGAAGTAGTTGCTGTCCACAATTGCAATGGCATAAACGGGGGCGATGTGTTTGTAACTCTGGTGGGTATCACCTTCACGTTGACGAATTTTTTCTAGGTTTTGATTGACCTGACTACATAGGTAAGCCCACAGGCGATTGATGAAAAAATTCTGATGATGCACCTGAATCTCAATAATTACCTGAGTACCATTGTCCAACTCCGCCAAAACATCTATACTGGTATAAAAATCCTGCGCTGAGTAGGGCATGGAAGGCAAGACGTGAATATTACTTCCCTCCAAAATGGTCACATTTTTGGCTGGCAAGTCCAGCATATCGCGAATAAATTGACAAGTGATTTCTGGGTTGCTGAAGATTTTCTTAGCAACCAAGTCGTTGGTTGGGCTGATGCCCGGATGTCTTAAAGTCATCCATTTCCTCCTTCTATTATACCATAGTTTTAAATCTAATTTTGCTAGATTCGATGGTTCTATCTATTTATTCGGAAAAGAAATGAATTGTGAAGATATTTTATCTCGTTTCAACTAAAATATGAGCTTGATCCATCAGTTGTCCATCAACAGTCAGATTTAGATAAAAATCTAAAGTCTTATCAGCAGCAAAATACAGGGTTGGTATGCTCAAGTCTTTTTTGCTTTCCCCTGCTTGGAATTGAAGGACTTGAATCTCATCCTGATAGGCGACACCATGGACACCTGTCCCCGGTTGAATCGAAATCTTAGCCTCCAAAGGAGTGTCACTTTCGCTACGTTCAACCCTAAAATGAAGAGTCTCTCCCTTTGCTACAGCTAGACTTTTTTCTACAAATGCTAGTCCCTGAACAACTTCTTTTTGTGATAAGCTAGGAGTTTTATAGAGAGAAATCTTGGTCAGTACAGGTAAATCCTGTGCCTCTGTAATCATCACGCGCACCTTTTGCGCCTCTACTAGCGAACCTCGCAAGAGGCGCTTATGACCAATTGTAAAGCCCCTACCAAATTCCTGCCAGACGCCGTCCACCTCTATTTGCACATGAAAAGCAGCGATTCGTTGCCCTAGCTTCAAATCTTCTCTTAACTCAATTACATCAAAAGTTTTAGGAGAACCTAAGTCGAGTTCTAACTGGATTGGCAAGTCTACATCGCTTGCCCAAGAACTGGTCTCAAGGCCATCTGTCAGATGATGACAGGCAAAGTCTGTGGAAAGAGCTGGACCAGATACCTCAGATCCCAGAGCCAAATCTTCTTTATAGAGCTCATTGCGATAGGCCGCAAATTCATAGAGACGTTCAATATCCTTTGCATCAAAGAGCCCATCTTGATTCGGCGGAATATTGAGCAAGAGAGGCGTGCCCCTCCCTACCGAGTGAAAATAAATCTCTACCAACTCCTCAAGTGACTTAGGATCCTGATCTTCATGGTAAAACCAGCCCGGCCGGATGGAAACATCTGCCTCACCGATTGAAAAAATCGTGCCCGAGGGATCTCCGTGCTGAAGATAGTCCAGCTCTGCTTCTGTTCCTAGTTTGTCAGGATCCACCTTTTGCCACAGTGGATCACCTGCATACCCTCGTTCATTGCCAATCCAGCGAATGCTGGTGTCTTCTGTTGAAAAAATCAAGCAATCACCCTGCAGCTCACGAATGGTTTCAAACCATTTTTCAAATTCATAATTGACCTTTTGAGCGCCCTCTCCTCTAGCTCCATCCATCCAGACCTCAGCAAATTTCCCTCCATTTCCATAGGCAGGATTTGATAAAATCTCCTTCAGTTGAGCCAGATAATAGGCATTATAGTCCGCTTCTCGGTCCACATGATAGAGTGGGCTGTGGGCATCCCACGGTGACAGGTAGACCCCCATATCCATATCAAATTCTGTAGCAGCTTGGGATACTTCAAGGAGCAAGTCTCCCTCTCCACTCCTCCAAGGACTGGCCTTAACCGAATAATCTGTGTGAGCTGTCGGATAAAGGACAAAGCCATCGTGGTGCTTGACCACCAAAATCAACTTTTTGAAGCCCGTTTCCTTGAGTACGCGAACCCACTCACGCGCGTCTAACTGTGTCGGGTTAAAGCGTTCAGGATCCTCCTGACCTGTCCCCCATTCCTGATTATAAAAAGTATTGGGTCCAAAATGGATAAAGGCTGCTAGTTCATCCTCTAAATAAGCTAGCTGGGCCTGACTAGGCAAGGGGCCATGCGGTTTTATTTCTCTTACCATATTACTTCCTATCTACATTTTTCTTTACTTTTTTTGCATACACTTGCAATTCTGTTAACGCTAGGGGACTGGTCAAGCCTTCAAATCGAAGACGAAGGGCATAGGTTTCCACCTTGTCAAATTCAAAACGAAGCTCCTCATCCTTGTCACTTGACACTTTTCGGATAGCTGATACAGGGCGCCAATTATCCTCTTGCTTGAGCAGAGAATCCTTGTCCAAATGGTTGGGAGTCCGAGGCAAGCTAGGCTCATTCCCTACATAATAATCAATATGGGTAGGATTCACCGCCACATAGTCTTGATTTTCAACATAATACAAGGTCACATTATCCACAAATCGAGGTTTTAAAATCCCTGCATCTCCAAAAAGAATGCCGACGCCGGCTTCCTCTGACTTGGCAATCCAAGTATTGGCTGTCGATTTCTTCCGAGCAATGACCTTGTCATTGAGGTAAGAGGCTGGGTGATTCGGCTCTGAGTGAGAAGCAAAGACCAGAGGCAGGTTGGACCCTGTCCACTGATTGGAAATGACTTCCCCATCTACACTGGCATCTGTCACATGAATGGTGACTGTTGCTGGCAATTCACATCCCGCTACTTGTCCTATAAGTACACACTCTCCTACCTGAGCATAGACTTGGGGATCGAGTTCATCCCAAGTCACCTTGACCGTATCTCGTCTGCCATCTGATAAGACTAGCTTGACTCGATCTGGTAAGTGTGGGGCTTCCTTGACAAGCGTCCAAACCCTTTCAGGCTCAATAGCGCAAATCCCTTGGACACAAACCTGAGCAGAAGCCTTTAAATCCAGACCTTCTAGCTGACCAGATACCGTAAACTCATGAAATCTTGCCAAAGCTTGCTCAGGAATCTCCTCCCAAACAACCTTGACTCGTTTTGCACCCCCGAACTCATAGTCCACCAAGACTGAAGATGGCAACTGTGGATAAGTCCCCTTATCTGTATACAAGCGAAGTGGTCGTACAAAAACTGCCTGCCCTAGTGAGGTATTTTCTGCAACCTGCAAATGAGTTTGATAGGTCTTCCCTTGATAAATGGCGTGAATAGCCAAGTCCCCTGCAGACAAGCAATGAAGCACTCCCTGCTTGATAATGGCGTGGGCACTGCCACTCGTCTCCCAAATCACTTCACTATTCCCCACCTTATTCACAGGGTTATCCACAGTTTGTGGATAAAGTCCAATAGCTGGGGAATCCCCTTCTTGTAATCCTGCCTGCTTGTCCACTCGAATCTCAAACAAGCGCTGATTTTTCACTGGTTGGAAAGCCAAAGCCTCTCCCACTAAGAGATCAAAACTTGCTGGCTCTAGCCCTCTAGCACTGGCTTTTACTCTGACTAGACCTGCCTGCTCCAAGCTCTGAACCAAAAGTACACCTCTGCCATGAAAGGCTTTCCTCTTAAACCGACCATTTTTCTGGGCTTGGTAACGTTCACGACTGGCCTGCCTGCCATTATCCACACCTACAATGCGAGCAGGGCCTTCAATTTCAAAATGAAGCTGATTGGAAGCAGTCGGCACCCAATTTCCAGCTTGGTCCAATACATCAAAATAAAGACAGAGGAGATCTTGCCCATCTGGCTCCAGTTGTGTTTTCTCGGCATGTAACCCGATTTTGGCTGGCTTACCTGCAGTCACCACCTTATCTTCTGCCACAAGCTGACCTTGACAGTCATAGGCCACAGCACGCAATTCTCCCGGTTGATAAGCCAAAGGCCATTCGAGATAGAGTTGATCAGAACCTTCTCCCTCTTGGTATTTTCTGCCATCTGAAGTCCATTTTTCCTGAAAAGTCTTCCTGCCTTTGGATTTTCCATTTAGAAATAGCTCTACAGAACCAGCATTTGAATACACTCGAACAGGGATATCCCCATACTTATCCACAACTTGTTGATAACTCTTGTGGATTTCCCAATTCCAGTGAGGTAAGATATGAACCATGGGATGCTGATCTAGGTCCACCCACTGACTTTGGTAGAGATAATAGTCATTTTTAGGAATCCCTGCTGTGCCCACTATCCCAAAATAGGAACTCTTTACAGGCGTGTCATTTTGGTTGTGCCAAGGAGTCGGTTCGCCGATATAGTCCACTCCTGTCCAGATAAACTGACCCGCATAGTCTAGCCGATTTCTATCTGCTATCCAAGAAGCCGTCGCCGTCTTCCCCCAAGGAACCCGGTCATTGCCATAGTCTGACTGTTCAAAATTCCGCACGCGGCGATTATCTCCAACCCATTCCTTAGCTGGGCGAAAATAGCTATCACGCGTCCTTGTAGCCGATGAGGTTTCAGAGCCGTAAAGTCGCCACTTGGGATGTCTTTTGCGAATCCCGTCAATATTGTCTTCCGAGTAATTCAAACCCACCACATCCAGCAAATCAGCAATCTTTTCATGACCTCCAGAACCATCTCCGAAGCGGAACTGATCCATTCCCATGGTCACAAAACGGCTATCATCAACCTCCTTGACCCTTTCTAGCAAGCGTTTGATAGTCTTCAATGAATGAGCATCTCCATTTGCTTCGCTGACTTCATTTCCCAAGGACCACATAAAAATGGCTGGATTGTTCTTACCACGTTCAATCATAGTGCGCAAATCATAATCTGACCAGAAATCGCCTGCTTCCGCTTCTGGATGAGTCGCTTCTTCCTCAAAAAAGCGACCATAATCATATTCTTTCTTGCCTCCATACCAGGTATCAAAGGCTTCTTCTTGGATGAGTAAGCCCATTCTGGCAGCCACATCCAGCAAAATGCTACTGGCTGGATTATGTGTGATTCGAATAGCATTGACGCCCATTTCCTTCATCTGGCGCAAGCGTCTCTCTGCAGCTGACCTGTTTTCCACAGCTCCCAGCGCTCCGTAGTCATGGTGCAGACAAACTCCATGAATCTTCAACCAGCGACCATTTAGAAAGAAGCCCTTATCCGCTTGCCAATCCATATAGCGGTAACCAAAGGTCTCCTCTTCTTCATCAACTAAAATTCCATTTTTGTAAAGGTGAGTCTTCAATTGGTAAAGGTGAGGATGATCAATATCCCAAAGCAAGGGTTGAAAAATTGATATTGCTTGTTGGAAATGATGTTTGTCCCCAGCTTCAATCACTACAGAATCTGTCGCCTGCCAGTCTGACAGTTGCTGCCCATCATACCAGATACCCTGTTCCAAATACACCGACACAGACTGAGAGCCATCATTTGAAACCTTACTTGTAAGCTGAGTTTCCACCCATCCATCTCTTTGTTTCTTTAGCTTGGGATTTTCTATCTTAATCCCATATAAATCCAGATGCACCGAATCTGTAATCAATAATTTTACTTCTCGGTAAATACCGCTACCAGAATACCAACGACTGCTAGGTTGCTGATTTTCCACAAAAACCGCAAGCTGGTTGGCCGTCCCATCATTTCTTAGATAAGGCGTGATATCATAAGAAAAAGGCGTATAGCCACTGGGATAATAGCCCAGCACTTGCCCGTTGATATAGACTTGGGCATTCATGTAAACTCCATCAAACAACAAACGTACCGATACAAGACTGGCATCTTCTTCCAAGTAAAACTGTGTCCGATACCAGGCTTGACCACCATTTAACTGACCACCCTCATTTTGCGCTGGCGAATACTGGTCAAAATCATTGTAAATACTCCAGTCATGTGGCACTTGAATGGCCTGCCAATTTCCCCTCTGAAAATCCGACGCCAAGGCCTCTTCCTTCCCCACCTCTTGGCTAAAAAACCAGTGATTTCGTAAAACTTCTTCTCTTCTCATACAAGCATTCCTCTTTAAACGACTCGATTTACTTGACTATAGCACAAAACAAAAGCGCTTTCAAGATTTCCTCCATCACTCCCTAAATACTCAGAAAAGATTCTATAATTTGTGGAAAAGTCTTTTAATCCTCAAGCCTAAAAGTCAACGCAAAAAGAGCCTGTTGCCAAGCTCTTTGTACTCAATGAAAATCAAAGAGCAAACTAGGAAACTAGCCGCAGGTTGCTCAAAACACCGTTTTTAGGTGGTAGATAAGACTGACGAAGTCAGTTACATATATCTACGGCAAGGCGACCGTAGTTTAAAGAGATTTTCGAAGAGTATTAGTCTATTATTTCTTCTCAGCGCGGAGGGCTGACAAGATTTGTGTACGGATATCATCTACACCATTTGGCGTATTTGGTAAAAAGATGGTTTGATTTCCTTTAGAAGCAAAGGTATTCAAGGTATCCAAATACTGGTTGGTCAAAAGGATGGACATGATTTGTTCTTCTGTCATGCCAACATTGGCTTCCTTGAGTTCAGTGATAGACTCTGCCAATCCATCCACAATCGCCTTACGTTGTTGGGCAATCCCCACACCATGAAGGCGGTCTTTTTCTGCTTCGGCTTCAGCTGCAGTGACGATTTTAATCTTGTCAGCTTCCGCCAATTCTTGCGCTGCGACCCGCTTACGTTGCGCCGCATTGATTTCATTCATGGATTGCTTAACTTCTGCATCTGGTTCGACCTTAGTAATCAAGGTTTTCACGATAATATAACCGTAAGTTGTCATTTCTTCCGCTACTTGGTGTTGAACTTCAAGGGCAATCTCATCTTTTTTCTCAAACAATTCATCCAAGGTTAATTTTGGAACAGAAGAGCGAAGAGCGTCTTCGATATAAGATTTAATCTGAGATTCTGGACGCATAAGTTTATAGTAGGCATCTGTCACGCTCTGCTCGTTGACACGGTACTGGGTCGCTACATTCATCATAACGAACACATTGTCCTTGGTCTTAGTCTCAACCACAATATCACTTTGCAACAAGCGCAACTGAATCCGAGCTGCAATCGAGTCAATCCCAAAAGGCAAGCGAATATGAATACCGCTATTGGCAACCTTTTGGTATTTCCCAAAGCGTTCAATAATCGCCACCGACTGCTGACGAACCACATAAACTGTACTCAGTGTGACTATCACCAATAGGAGCACACAAACCACCACAAAAATCATCAAAAATGTTGCCATTATCGTGACCTCCATTATTATTTTTCCTGTATTATAGCACATTTAAAGAAGGCTGTGCAGTTTTTACTGCGATTTTTCCTGAAATGTCAATAATTAGAGGTAAATTGTCACATTGTCGTCAAATCTCTTGCTAAAACAACTCTTTATAAAAGGCAATCGTTTCTTCTAAGGTTGGCATAAATGGATTTCCTGGTGCGCAGGCATCAATCAAGGCATTCTTAGAAAGGTATTCAAAGTCGAAATCTTTTTCTTCAATACCAAGTTCAGTCAATTTCTTAGGAATACCTACTGTCTCAGAAAGCTTCTCAATCTCAGCAATTGCGTAATCGGCACACTCTTCATCTGATTTACCTTCTACATGAAGTCCCAAGGCTTTAGCAACATTGCGGAAAGCTTCTGGTACACGTTTAGCATTTTCACGTTCTATAACTGGTAACAACATGGCACAACAAACACCATGTGGCAAGTTATATACTGCACCGAGTTGGTGAGCCATTGAGTGAACATAGCCAAGACCAGCATTATTAAAGCTCATACCACCAAGGAAGATGGCATTAACCATACCTTCACGCGCTTCAATATCGTGTCCATTTGCTACGGCACGAGGAAGATATTCCTTGATAAGCTCAATAGCACCAATAGACAGTTTCTTGGTCACATCATAAGCACCAGGTGTTACCAAAGCTTCAACAGCGTGCGTCAGAGCATCCATACCAGTAGCAGCAGTCAGGCCTTTAGGTTTGGAAAGCATGAGTTCCGGGTCATTAACAGAGATAAGAGCAAGGCTATTCTTGTCAACCATTACCATCTTAACCTTGCGTTCTTCGTCGGTAATCACATAGTTAATGGTAATTTCTGCTGATGTACCTGCAGTAGTATTGATTGCCACAACTGGCAAGCCTTTTTTAGCAGACTTATGAAGCCCTTCATAATCCTGTGGTTTTCCACCATTTGTAGCCATGATAGAGATACAACTAGCTGCATCCTGTGGAGAACCACCACCAAGACTGATGATAAAATCACATCCATGTTCTTCCAAAGCAGCTACCCCATCTGTGACATTCTTACAAGTAGGGTTTGGCTCTACATCGCTAAAGATGACATATTCGATTCCTTCTGTATCCAGTGGTTTTAAAACCTTAGGTAAAATATCACTTCCTTCGATGAACTTATCTGTCACCAAAAGCGCCTTTTTATAGCCAAGTTCCTTGATATAAGGACCCACTTCATTTACAACACCTTTACCAATAAGGTTGACTGCCGGAACATAAAATGTAGCCATATAATTTTCCTCCTGCGCCTTCGCGCTATTTACTTAACATCATTATATTACTTTTTGTATTCGTTTTCAATTATTTGTGAATTATTTAACAAATATTTTTAAAAGGATAGGAGGGACGTAAGTTCACCTCCTATATAAACAAGTTTTATTTATGTAGTGGTCCCAACAACTGACATGCACGATAGTCTGCTGATTCTAGATCTTCTGTTCCAAATAAGGACCAATTTTTAGGTCTAAAGATATCTTCCTCAGGTACATTATGCATATTGACAGGAATTCTCAACATAGAAGCCAAGGTAATCAAGTCTGCTCCAATGTGGCCATATGTTATGGCTCCGTGATTAGCTCCCCAATTATTCATGACGTCATAGACAGACTTGAAAGCACCTTTTCCTGTCAAACGTGGAGCAAACCAAGTAGTTGGCCATCCTGGATCTGTACGATTATCTAAAGTATGGTGAACATCTTCAGGAAGTTCAAGTGTGTAACCTTCTGCAATTTGTAGCACTGGACCAACTCCTTTTAAAAGATTGAGACGTACCATTGTTACTGGCATATCCCCCTTCGTCAAGAAACGAGTTGAGAATCCTCCTCCACGGAAGTATTCGCGGTTTGCTGGTGGGAAGTCTGTATTTTCAAGCATAGCCTGCACTTCACTTTCTTCCAACTCCCAGAATGGTTTCATAACAGGTTTGCCATCTCTAGTAGCTTGACCTGTACCATCTAATGTACAAGAACCCGAGTTGATTAGATGTAAGAATCCATCTGCAGCTCGACCCTCTAAAGTATGTCCCGTTACACGTTTAACAGCCTCTGGACTCCAATAAGTACGCACATCAGCAAAGATTTGTGGGGTATTCGTCAATAAGTAATTAAAGAGCATAGACACACCATTTAGTGAATCATTCTCTGTCGCAAATACAAATGGTTTTCGAATACCATTCCAGTCAAACTGAGTATTGAGAAAAGTTTCCATAAAATCTCCATTTGGAAAATGGTCTGTCCACTGACGTTGACCTTGGAAACCAGCTACTAAAGCGTGGTGACCAACTGATTCTTCCTCAAAACCAAGCTCTGCTAAACGAGGATTTCCCTGCATAAGATCTCGACCAATCATGAACATTTTTACAACAAATTCCCATTGTTTTTCTTTTTCTTCTTTAGAAAGAATCAAATCTTCACGATTTCGGTCAACACCTTCTTTGATATGTTCTTTTACCCAAACCATAGCACGTTCGAACTCTTCTGGGTCATAAATACCACGGTCAATACGGCGCGTGAACTCCGTCATATCTACCGATTCATTTCGCATTCCTAGGTATTCTTGGAAGAAATCTGGATTCACAATAGAACCACCAATCCCCATTGATACACTACCCATTGATAGGTAAGCAGTGTCTCGCATCAAGCCAGTTGCAAGAGCTGCACGCGCATAGCGTAAAAGTTTTTCTTTGACATCTCCTGGAATATCTGTATCACTAGCTTCCTGAACATCTCTTCCATAAATCCCAAAGGCTGGAATCCCTTTTTGAGCATGTGAAGCTAGAACAGCTGCAAGATAGACAGCCCCTGGACGTTCTGTCCCATTAAATCCCCAAATAGCATGAGGAATATCTGGAGACATATCCATAGTTTCACTACCATAACACCAGCATGGTGTGACTGTAATTGTTGCACAAACATTTGATTTTTTGAACAATTCATGTGAAGCTGCAGCCTCTGGAACACGACCAATAGTAGATGGAGAAATCACGCATTCCACAGGTTCTCCATCTGGATATTTCAATGTACTTGAAATAAGATCTGCCACACTTTTAGCCATGTTCATTGTCTGTACTTCAAGTGATTCGCGTACACCTTGACGACGACCATCAATAGTCGGACGAATACCAATACGTGGATGTTGGATCATAATACTTTCCTCTTATTTTTCTGTTTCTTTTATACTACCATCGCCATTATATTTACGGTAGCCTGGGTGACGACCTGTAACCTTATAATTTTCTCGCATTGAGAATAGACGTTCTAAAGTCGGACGAGCAATTTCTTGTTCTTCAATACCTTTTGTAGACAGTAACATTCTTCCATGGAAGGTTGTTTTTGCTACTAATTCTAAAGTTTCCATACGGTAATATGCTGTAATGACATCGCTTCCGACAGTCAGAGCTCCATGATTTTCTAATAGCATGACATCATGATCTGGTAGATAAGGTGTAATTGCTTCTGGCACTTCCATTGTAGACGGAACTCCAAATGGAGTTATAGGAATTGCCCCAACCACAATCGCGCTCTCAATTAGTGAATAAGTATCTAAAGGAATATGTGCAAGAGCAAATCCTGTTGCAATCGGTGGATGCGCGTGAACAACCGCACGGACATCCTCACGTTCTTCGTAACAACGAATGTGCATTTTAATTTCACTAGAAGGGCGGTAATTACCTTCTGCTTCTAAAATCTCTCCTTTGAGATTTAACTTCACCAGCTTTTCTGGAGTAATAAAACTTTTGCTGATGCCAGTAGGAGTTGCAATAATGATATCCTCATCTAATCGAACAGATACATTCCCATCGTTTGCAGCAACCCAACCAAGTTGCCACATCTTATGACAAACATCACAAATCTGTTCACGAATTAATTTTTCATCTTGAGACATAAACTCACTCCTTTCTAAAAATGAAGTTCGAATTCAAGATTTCCGTTACTGTTAATGGTAATAGTAACCGTATGATTTTCCTGATCAAAATTGAGAGATGGCTGATCATAGGAATTATTTGTTCCTGTTAATGAATGAATAGTAGGAAGTTTATCTATACCTTTTAATACTATCTTTGTAACCCTTTTCTCTCCAAACTGAGTATCTTTGATATAATGTTCATCAATCCACTTAATCGCACCTTTTTTGGTCAATTGTGGTAGTTCCCTTGCCTGATTTGCATCTTGAGCATTAGACCATAGTGAATCTTTATTTGTTCTAAAATTATTTAAATTCACTTTCAATCCATTACTTATTCTCTCAAAAATACCATAGGTATGAGGTTCAAATTCAACATCCATTTCTAAAGAATTAAATTTTAATTTTCCAGTCTGTTTAACATTCTCATTTACCTTATAATTATAGACAAACCATCTATTATCTAATTTCTGAGCAAAGATATCTCCATCATAATTCGTAGGATACAGCTTATTCAAGTATTCTTTTCTAGCCTGAGTAGAGCTAAATTCTGGGGAAGTGATCTCCTTAATCTGAATACGAGTACCAGAAACAGACTCTTTCAATTTATCTGTTTTTAAAATACCTGGAATAGCTGGAATAACATTATAACGACCAGTCATGTATAATGGAGTTTGTTCTCTATCAGTATTTACGTTTACAAAGAACTTACCATTTCCTTTATTTGAATAGTCTCCATGTATGAATACTTTTGTATCCTCAAGTACCTTTTCTTTAGATGGTGCTGGATGTGCTATTACATATCTAAAAAATTCTTTTATTACTTCGCTAAAGAGTAAGCTTTCTTTATTATTTACACCATAGGTATAAGCTGGATGTTCAAAATTATAAACTACACCTCCATTAAGGTAAACCCCTAAAGCCTCTTCTCCTAGCATAGACTCTGGTTCAGTCAACCATTGTCTATCTCCTTGACTTTTTCCGATATTACCAGTTGCAAACAGTTTCCATTTACCTGTCTCATACCACTTCCAAGTATCCATCAAACCACCCCATTGATAAGTATGATTTGATAGCCAAAGTCCCTTCATATAACTTTCTGTAGTTGAATCATTTCCCTCGGCAGCAGGTGTATTTTTGAACATGAAAATAAGGTTCTTCCAGTACTTATCAACAGATTTCTGAAATGCTATCTTACCGTTTTTTCCAAATGCTTTTTCTATTGCAGAACCATTATTTTGTTCAGCCCATATAAAATATCCTCCATTTTTAGCTGATACTTTTAAGTAATCTGCCGCCTTATTTTCAATATCATTTGCCCAAATCCAATAATTCTCTGTACTGAAAATACCATGCAAATTTGGATATTTTTGATACATTTTATCAATCCAGCTGGTACTTAACCAATGTGCCGAAGTATAATAAGGCATATTACCAGCAGTGTAAACCGTCAGAATAACTGGAATTGGTTCATTTTTTCCAGTCTTAGGATTTACATATTTCGCTGCTTCTTCTAACATATGTTCATAAAAATCTCTAGCAGCTCCATCTCTTTTAGGAAGATCATCTGGATGTAATTGTATAACAGTATATGGTTTTAAGTCATCTGGTATATGCTCCCACTTACCTGTTAATGTATCTCCTCCCCAAAAAGTATATTTCCCTTTGTTAAACTCTTCTCCGTTAGCATATAAAGGCATCATAAGTAACGGATGTTCATTATTAATTTCACGACGTTTATCAACTTCTGACCAATCATTAGGATTCTTAAATTTACCATTTGCCATAAACAAGGCTCCACCTAAAACCAATTCGTCAGCCCATGTATGTTTTCCTGAATATGATTTAAGTTCTATCGTCTGTGTATCTTTTGGAATTTCAACATCAACCAGAAATGCCGATGTATCATACTTAATTCCTTTCGGATATTTTGAATCTGATGAGTAAATGACTTTACCATCCGCAACAACTTCAAATTTTTGAATATCTGCGTAATCTGAATTTAAATGATTGGCGCTCCTATCAATTCCGACATAGGAAATAAATCTTGTAACATTAGCACCCGAAACATCATATTTTATACTAGACGGGTTACTTGCTACAGTTCCCAATCCTTTATTAAATTCTATTTCCTTCCCGTCAATTAATAATTTTATTTTATTATTTGCACCGTTATTACCAGGTGTAAACGGTTTATCTTTCTGAACTGTTTTTGATTTATCGTCATCACCATGAGTAGCATCAACCCATTCTAAATCAGAAAGATATACTCCTCCATTAATTCCTTTATTAAGAAGATCTGGAGTTATAGTTTGAGTACTAACAGTTTTAATAAGTTTAGCATCAGCAAATACAACTTCATCACCCCATGTATGTTCTCCTGAGAATGATTTTAAGGATATTTTTTTAGCGTTTTGTGGAATTGTCACACTAATAAATTGTGCCTGGGTATTATATCTGAATCCATCTGGATTAGTTACATTACTGGAATAAACTACTTCTCCATCTATTTCTATTTCTATTTTATCCACTACTGCGTGGTCTGCTCTAGAACTATTAGCACTTTGATCAATTCCTATATAAGTTTCAAATTTTTCAAATCCTTGACCACTAATATCATAGCTGATTACAGACGGGGAATCTGCGACTGTCCCTATTCCTTTATCAAAATACTTAACTTTATTGTCAGAAGTAAGTAATGAAATTTTAGTATGTTCTCCTTTATTTCCTGTTGTAAATGGAGCATCTTTTTGTACTGTTTTTGTTTTATCTACATCACCATGAGTTGCAGAAGACCAATCCATATCTGAAAGATATGTCATCTCCGTATCAGTTTCTTGATCTTTAGTAATTGGTTTTCTTAAGTTATTCACTGTTACTCTAGCAGTTTCAGTACTAGCTCTGTCATTAGAATTACTTTGGACTACATCTGCATAAACCAATTTACTTCCTAAAAAACTTGTTAAAACAGCCGTAGCTATTAAAATCTGTTTTGCTATTTTTTTATTTTCCATTTTTATTTCCTCATTATTTACATACAACTTCCTCAATAACAAATAATTTTGTAAGATATTCTGGAACACATAGTGCTAAATTACTTAAACTGACTTTTATTCCAGCATTCATTAATTCATCTCCATAAAAGAACTCATCAAATCCAGATACGGAATAGCATTTATCTTTATCTAAACCACTAAAATAAACTCTTGTATAACCTGGATTCAACTTACTATTCAATTGAGCATACAGTAAAATCGACTGGCATTTATTCTTTGAAACAACTTGCCAACTAGCAGAATCACAACTAAAAGGACTGTTTATCCTATAAAAATCCCCATATTGAAACAATGAACGATATTTTTTATAAAACTGAATTTGTTCTCTCACTTGTTCTTTTTCTTCTACCGACAATCTCGTAACATCTAATTCATAACCGAAAGAACTAAAATAAGCTACATTTGTCCTAGTGTCCAAACTCGTTTGTCTTCCACTTTGTTCATTTGGAGAAATAGAAACATGGGCTGTCATCATTGATGGAGAATATCCATAAGAAGTTCCATGCTGAATTTTCAATCTTTCTATCGGGTCCGTATCATCACTCGTCCACGCTTGCGGTGCATAATACATAAGTCCTAAATCAAAACGTCCACCACCTGATGAACAAGATTCAAATAGAACTGAAGGGAACTTAGTTATTAAACGATCTAATAACTGATAAAGACCTAAGATATATCGATGACCAAATTCCATCTGCTGTTCAGAATCAAGTTCAATACTATAAATATCTGTTATATGACGATTCATATCCCATTTGATATAATCCAGATTTGTTTCGATTATGATTTTAGAAATAGAATCAAAAAGGTAATCAACAACTTCCTGTCTCGTCAAATCCAACACATATTGATTTCTTCCTACTGACTTCTCTCTGTCTAACAAATGGATAGTCCAATCGGCATGATTCTTGTACAAATCACTATCAATAGAAATCATTTCAGGCTCAAACCACAAACCAAATTGTAAACCTATTTTGTGAATTGCATCTGCAAGAAATCCAATACCTTCAGGAAGGCGACTTCTATCTGTTACCCAGTCACCCAGAGAACTTTTGTCATCTTTCCTATGACCAAACCAACCATCATCCAGTACAAATAATTCTATCCCTAAATCTTTAGCAGCCTTTGCTAAATCTAAAATTTTTTCTGTACTCAAGTCAAAATAAAATGTTTCCCAACTATTGAGTATTATAGGACGACTAGCTTGAGAAAAATTAGGATTAACTAAATGATGTCGATAAAAATCTGATAGTTGTTGGCTCATCTGATTCATCCCTTGATCAGAATAGGTCACAATTGCTTCTGGTGTCACAAAACTTTCGGCAGGATTTAATAAAAAACGAAATTCTACTGGATTTATTCCTACCGTTACTCTAGCGGTGTCAAAATGGTCAACTTCAATCATATTTTGAAAATTTCCAGAATAGATAAAGTTAAAACCATAAACCTCACCACTATGCTCTGTAGTTTCCCTCCTTGATAGCATAAAGAAAGGATTTTGCTGAGGACTTGATGAGTATCTCAAGCTATCTATTGCTTGAATACCTGGTCTAAGCGAAGTTCTATATAACTGACGTTCCCTCAGCCATGCTCCAGAAAATTGAATAAAGTCATATTGACTATCAGGTAGATCTAGCTGTAAGCTCATTGCTTTCAAAAGAGTCAACTTATTATTGCTATTATTTAAAAATTCCGTATTTCTAACTAAGACATTGTATTCCGGAAAAATTGTGTAATTTAGTCTAACAGTTAAATCTAATATGGAATCTGTTAAAATAATCGTTAATGTTTCTGCACACTGACCAATATCATCAAATGTTGAAGGTAGAGAGTTAAGACGATTTTTCCCTTTTTTAAGTTCAAAACCTTGATATTTTAGTGTCGTTATCCTACTACCATTCATTCCTTGAACTTGAAAGGCTGGATGCCGAAAATCTCCTTTCCCATATGAAGAATATTCATTTTGTATCATAGACTGTTGAATATCCTCAAATTCTTCAGAAAAAGATACTTCAAATCCTCTTTTTTCATAGGCCATCAATTGGTTATAATTTTCCTTGACATGAATCCTTTTCCCAAAATATAGATGTTGAAGTTCCCCATTTTCTAAAATTCTAAAAATATAACTACTATCTTTCATTTCCAAATGAAAAACGGTCTCGTCCTTATTAATATAAATCGTCATCTCTACCTCACAATTTTTTCTTTACTTCTTCAGTATCACGATAGAGTACGGTTCCAATTCTATCTCATCTTCTTGAATAGTAAAATCTCCAATTACTCTGGTAAAATTCTCTATCGAAAGATTCTCTATTTTTATTTTTTGTTTAATCTGAGCAGGATTTCTCAGAGAGAGAATTTCAGTAGAAATCTTCTGATTGTGACACTTATAACCATAAATTTCAAATTTTTCAGGACTTCCTCCTATTTTTTTACTATATTTTAGTGTTTGATAATTCTCCTCTATCCATTTGACGGCACGAGCATTGGCTTCCCAGCGTTCTTCATCAAACATATCAAAAGAATAGTGAAACTCCCAAAAAGCATTCCCTCTTGTTGAAATAAATAATAGATAAGCTTCAAAATCTGGTATTGATGCAAACATTTGATGATCCATGTACCAGGTATTTGCACTGACAGCATAGATTGGTTCATGATTATAAAGCGACCACATAGGTAACTGTATCTCACGTTTTTCCAAAAATTCTTGATACTGAATATCTCGGTAAGTAATCATACGATTGATATCATTACCTGCATTCTCTGTAAACCCTACATCTTGAGATATTTGAATCCATAAACTATTGACCCACTGTAAAAACCATGGACTAGGATTTACATAAGAAGTCAAGTTTAACCAACAATCTTTTCCTCCTCGCTCCTTTCTTAGATCTATCAACAGTTGAATTAAGAACTCATAAACCGCTGTCATGGTATACATACCATGCGACCCACTCTTATCAGGTTTGTCAGGTTGAAGTAACCAGCCATCAATTTTCCAATAGCTGATATCGAATTCTTTTTGATATTCCAACATCTTTTTCTTCATTTGATTGAGATAGTTAAAATCAGCGACGTTTACATCATTTGAAGTATAATTTTTAGAGCCAATCCTTAACTCTGGATGTGCTTCCAACCAATCACTCATAATGATTTCTGTCCCATTATAACCACCTCTGGGACCAATCCATAATCCTAGGCTTGAACCAAATCCATTTACAAGATGTTTAATATTTCTCAAACCATTTGGGAATTTATGATTGAATTCCCAAACTGATTGATAGTTTGTCCAACCATCATCAACAACATAAGCATCTAAATGGACTCCATGATTTTCAAATCCATCTCTAATCTCAGAAAAACTTTTTAGAATACCTTCTTCTGTAATGTCGGTCATATGGTCATACCAGGAATTATACTGTTTACGGAAATAACTAGGTTGAGCTATTCCTTCCACATATTCAAAAAATGCCTCTTGAATCTCTTCTTTTTTATAGGAACCTGCACCCCCAACAATACAAGGCCACAAATTTTTCTCTTGATTAATAACCGTTCCTAAGTAATACCTTGATACATAATGTCTACCATCTACCTTGTTTTCAGACATGGGAAATTCCATTCCTAAGAAGAAAGAATTAGCATAAACAGGTTGTCCTAATTCTACATAATAGCCGGAAAAATTTGCCATTTCCTTAATACAATCTTGTCTTTTAGGATAGAAAATATGGTCTTCTGTTTCAAACTCAAAACTCTCTACCTCTACAGATTTAATAACTTCAGTAGAAGATTCTAAAACTAATTGTTTCGAAAGAACATCATCCCTTGATTCAAAGATTAAACGTAAACGAATGGAAGGATAAACAAAAGAAACCTCAATCCGCTTATCTCCCTCTTCCCTAACGATTGCTGAAAAATGATTTGAAGAAAGTCTTATACCATTCTCCAATGTAATGGTAAATTCCTCTTTCGAAACATTTTTTATCATTACTCCTGCCCGTTTGTTTACGATATCAGTAGTATAAAATCGACCATCTCCCCAAAAGAAATTACGTCTTACATTTTTATTTTCAATTTTCATATAAACTACTCTCTCAACTCAATTTTTATTACGCTATCAATCAAGTCTGGTAATGGATAGGTAAAATGAGGAACTTCTCCAAACTGTGCAAAACAAATTCCTTTATAGGCATTGGTCGTCCAGCTTTCTGAAATTTTCACCTCACTTCCATCATGAAGAAAGCTCATTCTTTTTACGTTTTCTTTACTAATGCCAAGAAGAGCTAACGGTCCTATAGGTTGTTCAAATACATGAGCATAAACCGTATTTCCATTACGAGTATAGTATCCCCAATCTGGTTTTGGTAAATTTTCATCTCCACTACATCCATAAATTGACTCACCATTTCGAGACATCCATTGATGAAAATCATCTAATATTTTCTTACTTGGATCATTAATTCTTCCCAAAGCATCTGGGCCTACATTAAGAATCATATTCCCGTTTTTACTAACACATTCAACTAACTTTCTTATCAAAGTTTGACTAGACTTATATAGATAATCTGTAGGATTATAAGCCCAATTGTTATTCATAGTTAGACAAAGTTCCCAAGGAACAGGCTCACCTTTAAAGTTTCGAATGCCTTCGTGAGGAACAATTTGCTCTGGACTAACAAAATCTCCAGCGTAAGAGGTAATTTCATCTGTAACAATACTTCCGAATCCTTCACCTGATGTTTCTAATCTATTATCTACGATAACGTTTGGCTGATAATGACGAACCATGTCTATTAATTTTGAAGCTCCCCATTTTTCACCTACCATGTCTTCATAAGAATAATCAAACCATAATATGTCAATCTGACCATAACCAGTTACAATTTCTTTAACTTGATTGTGCAAATACTCCAAATAACGGTCAAAGTTAATTTTCTCATCTCGATAGGCTTCATTTCCTCTCATTGGATGATTTAGATCAGCATATTTAGGAAAATCAGGATGATACCAGTCAATCAAACTAAAATATAACCCTACTTTTAAACCTTCAGCTCGAACGGCATCTACAAATTCTTTAACTAAATCTCTACCTGCAGGTGTATTTGTTGATTTATAATCTGTAAATTTTGAATCAAACAAACAAAATCCATCATGATGTTTAGCTGTTAAAACCATATACTTCATCCCTGCAGCTTTTGCTTGTTTAGCCCATTCTCTAGGGTTATATTCCTTAGGATCAAAAGCTCGAAAATATGGTTCATAATCTTCAATAGATAATTTCTGATGACTACGAATCCATTCCCCTTTTCCTGGAATAGAATATAAACCCCAATGAATGAACATCCCAAATCTTGCTTCTCTAAACCACTGAGTTCTACTATTGATAGTTTCAAGTGTATGTTTCATCCTTTTACTGCTCCTCCTCCTAAAGCTTCAATAAAGTATTTACTTGTAAATGCAAATAGAATGATTGGTGGTAATACGATTACAACAATCGCTGAAAAAAGACCATTATAATTAGTATTAAAACTTGTAGTAAATTGACCTAGTAATGCTGGTACTGTTAATTCATTTTTATCAATCACCAACATAGATGCCCAATAATATTCATTCCAGTTATTAATAAAGGCGAGTACTGCTGCTGTTAAAATTCCAGGTCTAGCAATTGGCAACATCACTTTCCAAAAAGTTTGAGCATATGTCGCACCATCAATCTCTGCCGCCTCCTCCAATTCTTTTGGAATAATTTCAAAATAGTTCTTTATAATGAAGAAACTCATAGCAATTCCACTACAAGAGTAGACTAGAATTAGAGCAACTGGGGTATTATAAATCCCCAACGCATTTACTAATCTATAAACTGGAAAAGTCATAGCTGTTGCTGGAATAAATAGAGTAGAATACAGCATAGAAGTCACTAACTTCTTCCCTCTAAATTCCATCCTAGCAATAACATATGAAGACATGGAAATCATAACAATGCTAATAATAACTGATATAGACACTACTTTAAAGCTATTCCAAAAGTAAGTGAAAACATGAAGTTTTGTAAAAACATTTATATAACCATCAAGAGTAAAGTCAGTTGGTAAACTAATACCTGGATTTTTCATAGGATCTGCTTTTAATGATGATAAAAAGATCCACGCAATAGGGAAAATGGAAATTAAAATGGTAAGGAGCATATAACCATATATAAGAACTTTGCCTTTTTTACTAATACCATTTATATGTGTATTCATAATCATTTCCCACCTTTCAGTCTTTTTCTTTCTCTAAATAAAATATTAATACAAACGATAATCAACATTCCACCTAAGATTTGTATAACTCCAATTGTATTTGCACGAGCATACTGAGTTCGTGAGCTAGCCACCGCTAATTCTCGAATAACAAAACTGATACTTTTTGTTCCTGCAGCACCATTTGTCAAAAAGAATACTTCGTTATAGAGCAAAAATCCTGAAGTTGCTGCCATAATTGAAACAGTTTTAATTGTCCCCTTAATCATCGGAATCGTAATATACCACTCTTTCCTCCAACCAGTAATATTGTCTAAAATAGCAGCTTCTTGAACTTCTTCTGGAATAGCAAAAATTTGCCCTAGAATCATAATGGTTGATGCTCCTGCAAAGAAAATATAAGCGCCAGTCATAGCAGCTATATTTAATCCTGGAGTCAACAGTACTGAATCTTTAAACGATGGATTAAATAGATGAATAATTTGGTTAACAACGCCATAGTTTGGATTATAGATTTGAAGAAAAATCAATCCCATAGCAGCACTAGAAATGATACTTGGTACAATATAAAGATTTCTAGATATCTTCCAGCCTTTTAATTTCTTAGATAATGTAATTGCAACAGATAAAGCTAAAGGAACTTGAATAATAACACCAATTACAGCCCAACGAACAGAATTAATTAGAGCTTCTGTAAAAAATGGGTATTCTTTAAAAACATACCTATAATTTTCAAATAATTTATCAAATCCAAGAAACTCAGGGGTGTTTAAATTTGTATAATCCCATTTAGCAAATGAAGTTAAAAAGATTGTTACTACAGAATAAAAATAAAATAGAAAGAAACAAATCAACGTTGGCAAAAGAAATAAAAAGATAAATCGTCTTTTTTGATTCTTCCTATTTTGTAGGCTCATAACTTTTTGTGCCATAAACAAACTCCTTTTTCAAATATATGAGTAAAATCAAGCTCAGTTGGCAGTGCCAACTGAGCTTCGTTTCCACTCCCTAAAACAATTAACCAATCAATGATTTCAACACATCTTGAGTAGATTTCACTTTTTGATCAACATCTACATTTTCAGCAGCACTTTCTGTCAATGCATTGATAATAGCTGTGTGTACATCGCCACCCCAAACATCACTTACAGTTGGAACAACTACTTTTGCATTCTTAACTTGAGTGATTGCTTGTCCTAAAATTTTAGTTGTAGCTTCTGAACTCTTTTCTGAAAGTTCTTTTACATTTACATTTTCATTAGAAGGATTTGCTCCTACTTTTTCAAAAATTACTTTTTGTACATCATCGCTAGTCATATATTTCAAAAACTCAAGAGCTAGTTTTTGTTTAGCTTCAGACATCTTACTTGAGATAGTGATACCACCTCCAGAAGAACTAATTGCTACACCTGCAGGATAGATTCCAGGTGCAAGACTTGGGTTCTTAGACATCTCACCAGAAGCCCACACACCATTAAAGAAGACTGCAGATTTACCTTCTTGGAAGTCTTTAGAATAAGCATTAGCATCGCCACCAGCATTCTTAGAACCATTAGCTTGAATTTCTTTCATAACCATTTTCAAAGCATCTGCAAATTCTTTAGATTCGATTCCTTCTTTTGTTAATGGTTTGTCTAATAATTTACGCCCATTTTCTGTGGTTCCTAAGACTGTATTAAACAAGCGAATAGATGGTTCTCCAGCACCAAATGCATACACTCCATCTTGCTTTCTCACAGTAGCCATTGCTTGTGTAAAATCTTCCCAAGTATTCCACTGATCAGGTGTTTTAGCACCTGCTTTTGCAAATATATCCTTGTTATACCACAAACCCATTGTAAATAACTGTTCGTGAACTGTATAAATTTTTCCATCTTTTTGGTTTTGTTTATAGTTCAAACCAACATTTTTTTCAAGCTTATTTGAATCGATATATGGTTTCAAATCTAAAACAAGTTTTTGTTCAATTGCAGCTAATGATACTGCATTACCTGCTAGGTCAATCACATCTGGAAATTCACCACTAGCAACCTTGTTATTCATTACATCCTTCAAATCACCATTTATAGGAATTGGTTTAAATTCTACACCACTATCTTTATGTTCTTCTGCAAATTTATCATATAAATCTCGCATAGTCTTCGCTACAGGCCATTCATCTTCACTATGATGATATCCATGATAAAATTCTAATACTTCTTTACCAGAAGAACTTCCACCGCTTGCATCCTTAGATGTTCCACAAGCTGCTAAACCAAGGGTAGCTACTAACCCGAT
This sequence comes from Streptococcus sp. 5346, assembly GCF_013277455.1. Taxonomy (GTDB): domain Bacteria; phylum Bacillota; class Bacilli; order Lactobacillales; family Streptococcaceae; genus Streptococcus. The sequence continues at coordinate 39,620 of NZ_VMMY01000012.1, read as the reverse complement.
AACAGCGCATTTCAAAAGACTTTTTTTGTTCATGACAAAACCTCCGTTTTTTTATTTTTGTTTATGATAGCTGAGGATAATAATATTGTGTATCAGTAATATTTGTCATAATATCCTTTAACCCTGTATCCTCGTTTATTTTACCTTGACTTAATAGCTGTATACAAATATTCCCCACAGCTGTAGCTTCAGTCGAACCTGTAAGAACCTCTTTACCAGTTCTATCAGCAATCATTTGATTAAAGTAACTAGCTCTAGCACCTCCTCCAATCACATATATCCTTTTATAAGACTTATGAGTTAGCCCTTCTAATAACTCTATCGTTTTCCTATACGTTTCAGCTAGGCTTTCATAAACGATCTTAAATAGTTGTCCATCTGTCCACTCTCTAGTTTCATGATGATAAGCTAGATATTCTGTCAAAGTCTTGTACATATCAGATTCTGTTGCAAATTCAGTTGATTCAGTATCAATCAAAGGAAGATCTTCTTTTTCTTTCTCCACCATTGTCCTAATATCATCAAAAGAATAGGCCTTCCCCCTTCGTTCAAATGAACGTCTTAGTTCCTCTATGATCCATAGCCCTGTACAATTCTTCAGAAATGTAATCACTCCATCTTTGCCTACCTCATTTGTAAATCCATAGCTGAAAGATTCGGTATTAAGAATCGGTGAAGTAAGTTCCACTCCAACTAAAGACCAAGTACCTGATGAAATAAATAAACTACCTTCTGTCTTAGGAACTGAGACAATCGCACTGGCTGTATCATGGCTACAAACATTCACAACAGGAATGTCTCCTAAACCATACTCCTCTTTTATCCTTCCAAGGACATTTCCCTCTGAAACAATTTCAGGAAGTAAAGATGAATCCAATTCAAATAGTTTTAAGATATTCTGATTCCACTTTTGACTTCTCGGATCAAATAATTGAGTTGTTGAAGCAATGCTTTTTTCTGTAGCAAACTGACCTGTCAAGAGATAATTAAACAAATCTGGCATTAAAAGAATCTTATTGGTCTTATAGAAAGAGTCAGGAGATTCTTGACGTGCCTTAAAGAGTTGAAACAAGGTATTTATCTCCATAATCTGATTTCCTGTCTCTGAATACAGTTTTTCTAATTCAGTCATTTCAGATATTTCCTTTAACACTCCCTTTGTTCTTTCATCACGATAATGAACAGGTTGTGATAACAGCTTACCTTCATTATCAATCAGTCCAAAATCAACTCCCCATGTGTCAATACCGATAGATAAAATCTTGTAACTAGTATTAGCCAAGCGGATGCTTTCAAGAATTTTAGCTAGTAGAAAGTCAGCATCCCAAGATAAATGCCCTTTTACTCTAATAGGTAGATTAGAAAAGCGATTTATTTCTTCCATTACTAGTTTATTTTCAGAAAGGTAACCAACGATTGCTCTTCCAGAAGTCGCACCTAAATCTATTGCTAAAACCGCTTCCATTTTTCTTCTCTCTTCGTCCTTGATTAAGTTTATTATAATACCCACATTTTATTTTTTCAATATGTGAACGCTTACTTGAATAAAATTCATACGTTTGCGCCATAAACATAAAAATAATTCAAATTCCTTCAATTTGTGCTATAATATAGTTGAGATGATAAATTAGGAGGAGCTTATGATAAAAGATGAACGTATACTTGAATTGATTGAAATTATCAAAAAGAAAAAAAGAATTGCCGTAAAAGAGTTGGCAGAAATCACTTTCTCCAGCACAAGTACCTTACGTCGTGATTTAATTTTCTTAGAAAATCAAGGTCTTATCAAAAGAAAGCACGGATACGTGACCCTGTCCTCTATGAACACAATTGAACTTTCTCATCAAATACGTGAAGGAGAAAGTACTAGGCAAAAAAGACTAATCGCTAGTCTCGCTAAAGACTTTATTCGGTCAGGTATGTGTATCTATCTAGATTCTAGTACTACTACCTACGAACTTTGTCCCTATCTTTCTGAACTTGATAATTTGATTATTTTTACAAATGGTTTACATACTGCACAAACCCTATCTGAAACTGTTAAAGATAGCTCCAAAATCTTTATCACATCTGGAGAAGTCAAACATCAATCCTGTTCCGTGGTCAACTATGAAAAGGAAAATTCTTTATTAGACCACTTTAATATCGATTTAGCATTTTGTTCAGCCAGAGGCATTGACGACCAATACGTTTATGAAGCTTCGCTAAGTCAAGCTATTTCAAAAAAGAATATTATTGACAAAGCCCATGAAACCATCTTACTGATTGATAGTTCTAAATTTTACAAGACTGGATTTTTTAAAATTAATCCCCTCTCCAAATACACAACCTTTATTTCTGACACCTTGCCAGATCAAAAATTATTAGACGCAGTAGAATTATTTGATGGAGAATGGGTTTCTGATAGTCAATGAAAATCAAATAGGAAGCTAGTCTCAGGTTGCTCAAAGTACAGATTTGAAAATTGATCAAGTCAGCTCGAAACACTGTTTTGAGGTTGTATATGGAGCTGACAAAGTCAAGTCCCCCATAGACACGGCAAGACGAAGCTGATATGATGTGAAGAGATTTTCGAAGAATATTCGTTCTGTCTGCTGACTTATCTACAAATACTCGCCACATGACATTATTTTCTCAGCAACCCCAAAAACAGAAGCTGGGCAAATACCCAATTTCAGGAGAAAATGGAGTAAACCTTCCCACAATAAAACGCATAGTATCAAGTTTTTGCACACCTGATATTATGCGTTTTCCTGATTTTCAAGACTTTGTCGCTTAGACCCTATATTTCAAGAATTAAGTGACCTTGATGATCTAAATTTATTGTGGTATACTATTTTTGTCATCGGTTACCGATTACGTTCCTATGGGTTCGTGAGAGGAGGTGAAACTAATGAGCCTTATCATAGAGCTCGCTCTTACTATTATAGCGGATGTTATAGCTGGAATTATCTTGTATTTCGTCTGCAGATGGCTAGATAGTAAGGAGTAGACCGACTGACTAGCCTATCAACACCCGTTAAATCGCTAAGATACGTCAAAAAAGCCCTTAACTACGGCAATAGTTAAGGGCTTTGGTGTTCTAATGAACCTTATCAATTAACTATATTCTAGCATATAAGCCCAGATATTTCAAGAGTTTTATTTATTTTTTTAAGTTCCCTTAGATATCTGAAAGGTCTAAAGTGAAACGGAATAAGTAATGTCTAATCCCTTTAAAAGACTCATAAAAACATCATTACAGTGAACCGCACTCCAATAGTTCAAGAATTAAGCAATGTTGATGATCTAAATTTAGTGTGGTATAATACTTTTGTCATCGGTTACCGATTACGTTCCTATGGGTTCGTGAGAGGAGGTGAAACTAATGAGCCTTATACCAGAGCTTGCTCTTACTATTATAGCAGATGTTATAGCTGGAATTATCTTGTATTTCGTCTGCAAATGGCTAGATGGTAAGAAGTAGACCGAATGACTAGCCTATCAACACCCGTTAAATCGCTAAGATACGTCAAAAAAGCCCTTAACTATGGCACTAGTTAGGGGCTTTGGTGTTCTAATGAACCTTATACACTAACTACATTCTAGCATATAAGTCCTAATATTTCAAGCATTAAGTGAGGTTGATGATCTAAATTTAATGTGATATACTATTTTTGTCATCGGTTACCGATTACGTTCCTTACGGTTCGTGAAAGGAGGTGAAACTAATGAGCCTTATCCCAGAGCTCGCTCTTACTATTATAGCAGACGTCATAGCTGGAATCATCTTGTATTTCGTTTGCAAATGGCTAGATGGTAAGAAGTAGACCGAATGACTAGCCTATCAACACCCGTTAAATCGCTAAGATACGTCAAAAAATCCCTTAACTACTGGCATAGTTAAGGGATTTGGTGTTCTAATGAACCTTATCCGATAAAATTATTCTAACATACAAATCCAGATATTTCAAGAGTTTTATTTATTGTTTAAAGTTCTGAAAGATCTATAATGAAGTTAGCCATCTAGTATCAAAAAACCGACTAGCTCTTATGAACTAGTCGATTTCTCATTAATGCGCCAACATTTCTTGGGCGATTTCTTGTCCAGATAGGTTATCTGGGTAGTAGGTTGGCCAGTTATCCATTTCTTCAAAGAGGGCTTCTTGGCTTGTGCCTCCAAAGAAGATATGGAAATGTTCTGCCTTAACTGGGGCGATATTGTGGTCACTAAACTGAACATACTTGAACTGTCCAGCGTCCGCATCTGTGGCTTCAAAAAGGAAGCGTACCCCACGATTACCTTTCTTGTAAGTCAATATTTTCTTACCAACATACTTATAAGTATATTTCTTGCTTTGTCCACCTTGAACAAATTCCATAGTGTTATCAGTGATATTAATCTTAGTCACATCTGTCTGATAGCCTTTTGTATAGTAGGCCTTGTACTCAGCCTGAGTCATCTTACCAGTCAACTTAGCCTTGTAGTCAAAGACTTGATCAAACGTGCCATCTTCAAGGAAAGGATAAACTGATTGCCAGTTACCTGCATAGTCACTCAAGGTACGATCCTTGACATCTGCATCCTCAAAGTAACCATTTTGAACTGTCTTAGTATCCTCTGCCTTTTCAGGTTCGATAGCTGGACCTTCTTGGTCTGTTGTTTGTTTCAAAGCTTTGAGGTTTTTCTCCATGATAGAGATATAATTTTCTCCCGCCTTGGTATCTTCTTCTGTCAGACTTTCTAAAGGATTGAGGACATCTGTTTTGACACCTGCCTCTTTTGAAAGTGTGTTAGCAAGGGCTTGTGAAGCATTTTCTTCAAAGTAGATGTAGGCAATTTTATTTCTCTTGACGTACTCTGTCAATTCTGCCAAACGTGCAGCTGATGGCTCTGCATCTGGAGAAAGTCCTGAGATTGCGACTTGTTTGAGCCCATAGTCCAAGGCGAGATAGTTAAAGGCTGCGTGTTGCGTTACAAAGCTCTTTTGTTTGGCTTGAGACAAGCCTTCTGCATAAGCCTTATCCAAGGCTTGCAATTTTTCGATATAGGCAGATGCGTTCTTTTCAAAGATCTCTTTTTTATCAGGATAATCTGCTGACAAGCTATCGCGGATGTGCTCTACAAGTTTAATGGCACGGACTGGTGATAACCAAACATGGGGGTCAAACTCATGGTGATGACCTTCTTCTCCATGGTCATGGTCTCCCTCTTCTTCCTCGCCACCTGGCAAAAGCAACATATCGCCTGTCGCCTTAATGGTTTTGACCTTTTTCTTATCCAAAGTATCTAGCAATTTAGGTACCCATGTTTCCATGTTTTCATTTTCATAAACGAAGGTGTCTGCGTCTTGAATTTTGGCAACTGCCTTGGCAGACGGTTCATATTCATGGGGTTCTGTACCAGCACCGATGAGGAGTTCTACATTAGCAGTATCTCCTGCGACTTGCTTGGTAAATTCATAGACAGGGTAAAAGGTTGTCACAATATTTAGTTTGCCATCTGCCTGTTTTTGATTGGAACAAGCCACTAAAAACAAGGCACATAGACTGGCTAGCAATAAGCTAATTTTTTTCATGTTGGTCTCCTATTTGATAAAACGTCTTACTAAACTAATTAGCAAGAAAACAGTTACAAAAATAATAGTAATACTTGCACTTGCAGGTGTTTCTGCATAGTAGGAAATGTAAAGTCCTGCCACCATTCCCAAAAATCCAATAGCACTGGCAAGCAGCATAACCGATTTAAAGTTTTTCCCCAGACGCAGGGCAATACTAGCTGGCAAGACCATAATGGTCGACACCAAAAGAGCTCCTGCAGCAGGAATCATAAGGGCAATAGCCACTCCTGTAACCATGTTAAAAAGAATAGACATGGTACGAACGGGCAAGCCATCCACAAAGGCCGTATCCTCATCAAAGGTCAAGATATACATAGGACGAAGGAAGAGGAAGGTCAAAATCAAAACAACCGCTGCAATGACAAAGAGGGAAATGACCTGTTCTTCACTAATAGTCACGATTGAACCAAAAAGATACTGGTCCAAACTCATAGAACTCGAGCTTTTACCCTTGCTCATGACAATCAGAGAAACAGCCAGACCTGTTGACATAAGGATAGCTGTCCCGATTTCCATAAAGCTCTTGTAAACCGTACGGAGATACTCCAGAAAGACCGCCGCAATCAAGACAATGGCAATAGTTGAAATAGTCGGAGAAATCCCCAGAACCAGACCAAAGGCTACACCTGAAAGAGAGACGTGGCTAAGGGTATCGCTCATCAAACTCTGACGACGCAAGATGAGGAAGGTTCCCAATACTGGCGAGAAAAGACTCATGGCAATAACGGCCAGAAAGGCGCGTTGCATAAAGTCATAAGATAACAAACTAAGCATGGCCCACCTCCTGATCATTCTCATGAACGTTGAAACAACGCCATGGCGAGTCTTGGTTACGGACTAGATGAATATTGCGGTCCGCATAATCCTTAACTTCTTCAGGGTCATGGGTAATCATCAAAACAGCCTTGCCATGATGATGAGCGCTGTGGTGCATGAGTTCGTAAAATTCATTTTTACTTCCTGCATCCATCCCCGTTGTCGGCTCATCTAGGATAAACACATCTGGGTCCGAAGCAAACATACGCGCAATCACCGCTCGCTGCTTTTGTCCTCCAGATAGAGACCCCAAGCGTTTATCTCGGTGTTCCCACATGCCAACTGAGTCCAGACTAGCCTTGATATGCTCCTCATCATGAGCATTCAAGCGACGGAACCAGCCTTTTCGCGGATAGCGACCCGACTTGACAAATTCATAAACCGTACTTGGAAAACCTGCATTAAAACTGGCAATCTGTTGAGGAAGGTAAGCTATTCTCAATTTCTTACCCTGCGTATTTGTCTTTGAAATGGTCACCTTACCTATGCGTGGTTGGAGGATACCAAGACTGGCCTTGATGAGTGTCGTTTTAGCCGCTCCATTTTCCCCTGTCAAGGTAACAAATTCCCCACTATCAACACTATAATTGATATGTTCAAGAACGGGTTCCTTATCATAATAGAAGGATAAATCCTCTACCGTAATATATCTCATTATTTGATTTCTCCTACTAAAGCAGTCAAAAACCGCTGAATCACTTTTTGTTCATTTGGAGTAAACTGAGTCGCCACTTGTTCATAGGTTAAAAGTGTATGCTCATGGTGATGGTGGTGCTCCTCAGCGATTGGACGAGCCAAATCAGTCAATTGATAAAAAATCACACGTGCATCCTTAGGATCTTTAGACGTTTCCAACATCCCTTCCTTGACCAAAGACTTAATAGCTTTGGTAACTGCCGCCTGACTGACATTGAGGCGACGAGCCAATTCTGAATTGGTTAAAGATTCCTCTGACAAAAGCATGAGGATATGCTCCTGGGTGTTGGTCAGAGCTACCTCGCTAGTGCAATGACCTATTAGGATTTCATGTTGGTTTTCCGCCTGTAAAATCACCTCATTCAAAAAAGCATCGATATCCTTCGCTAGCTGTCTCATATCTGACTCCTTTCCTTTTGAACTTCTCTTTTTTAAGAGAAAAATACTATTCTGTAGAATTTTATTTACCAGTTAATTATATCACAAGCAAAAAAAGAGTCAAGAAAAAACGTAAAAATCGGCTTCATTCTTGAACTCTTCTATATTATGAACTATTGAAATTCTTTGACATCTCCATCATAAGTCGCCCAATCTTTGCTGAAAAAGCGCTCATTCAGATGGTAAGTCGGAGCTGGTGTGGGATTGGATAGGAAAGGATCAACTGCCTTGTCAAAAGCCAACCAACCCAACCAACCAAGGTGAATGGTGTCCTTCATAAAGAAAGGCTCCCCACCATCCTTAGAAAAATCCGCTATATTGGTAAAACCTTGACTCTCTAACTGGTAGCGAATCTTCTGCACCGTTTGTTGGTACATATCCTCTCGTAAACCAGCGTAGTCCATCCATTTTTTATTAACAGGTGGAATGATAAAAATCGGGTTTACCTTAGATTTAGAAAACTGGGTTAACACCAACTGCAGGTCATTATACTCCGGTGATTTAAGGTAGGTAAAGTTTTTCTGAGAATCCTTTAATTTCTTCAAATCCTTCTTGATCTGCTTATTATAGAAATCATTCTCCATTCCCAGATCATTATTGGAAGTATTTTTTTCAGCATCTGCTTTGACAACATCTTCTATGGCTTGATAAGAAAACTGATCTGGCAAGGTCTTTAAATACTTAGATACATGCTTCTCGTAGTTGATATAGCCTCTAACCGAAAACTGACCAAAAAAGGAAGCTTGGCGCTCATTAAAACGAGCCAATAATTCAATCATTTCATTGTCTGCCGTCGATAATTCTTCTTTGCTTGCCAACTTCTGAACCAGATCCTTCATAGCTACGTTTGGAAACTGCTGCAGCAAGCGAGTCGCTGCATATTGACTAGCCTGATCTCCAGATTGATGTTCCAGAAAACTGGTCAACTGGTCTCCATTAAAATACTGCTGAAAAGCTGCTGGCTCATAGCCATTTTTACTGAACCACTGAGGTGAGATAACATACACAACTTGTTTATTCTCCAGCTGTGGCAGCATCTGTTGCATCCCAAAATACTGGTTAAGCGATGCAGCTCCCCTCTGTCCTAAAAGATAAGGACGGTAGGAGCGATTGTATTTCTCAGCTAATACCGCAGGATGGGCACCGTCAAAACGAAGCCATTCACTGGAGCCAAAGAAAGGAACAAAACGCATATTTGGATCAGATAGCGCCCTGACCTTTTGACTTCGCTCCTTAAAACTATCGATAGTAGTAGCCACTGCTGAACGCTTTTCAGCTCCTAGATTATGACGCATCTCAGTAGGATAAAAGAAAATGAGCAGAAAAACCAACAAACCAGCTATCAAGACCGGTCCGAAGATCATCCATAAGCGTTTAAGCATTTTGTAGCTCCATAATACCAGCTATGATTTTATTGGCTGTATTCCAGTCGTCGCGACCAAACTCTGTTACAGGGACACGAATGTCAAAACGGTTCTCAATCTCCACAATCAACTCAACCGTTCCCATACTATCCAAAACACCTGCATCAAAAAGATCTTCATCCATCATGTCAGAAACATCTTCCATAAACAACTCATCAATAATTTCGATAACTTCTGATTTGATATCCATATTTTATTTCCTTTATTTTTTAAACCATAAATCATTCAAAAATCCAGAAAAGATCAAGAATGACAGCATGACGGCATGGAAGGTGACAACCATGCCAAGCAACTGAATCCAGCGATTCTCAGGTAGAGCAGGCTTCCCTGCTTTTTTCCGTTCCTTATTGTGCGTTTTTTTCTTACGAACCCAAGCGTCATTGATGACCAGCCCAATCCCATGAAAGAGTCCATAGGCGATGTAGTACCAGGTCACACCGTGCCAAAATCCCATAATCAGCATATTTACAATATAGGCCACGCTTGAGGTTACATTGCGATTCTTAAAGACCTTCTTTCTGGTCAACACCATGACCATTCGCATAAAGACAAAGTCACGGAACCAGAAAGAGAGACTCATGTGCCAACGATTCCAAAACTCTTTTAAATCCCTTGATAAAAAGGGCTTGTTAAAGTTGATAGGGCTACGGATTCCCATCAAATTTGAAATGGCTAAGGCAAACATAGAGTAACCTGCAAAATCAAAGAAAAGCTCCAGACCAAAGGTATACATAACCGCTAAAGCATAAAGGTTAAAGAAGCCACCTGACTGCAGGGCTAGATTCTTCAGAGGAGGGAGTAAGGTCTCTCCTAAAACATGAGCTAGGATAAACTTATACAAAAATCCCCACATGATATAGCGAACAGATTCATCCAGCATATTCATCAACTCATCTCGCTCAGGAATGGTCTGATAATTTTCATTGAAACGTTTAAAGCGATCAATTGGACCACTTGAAAAAGTCGGCATGAAGAGAAGGAAACGGAGGAATTCCCAGAGGGTAAAATCCTTAATCACTCCATCTCTCAGCTCAATGATAATCCCAACCGAACGAAAGGTCAGGTAAGAAATTCCCAAAAATCCAAGCAAAGACTGCGTTCCATTGATAGCTGGCTGCACCTTGACAAAGATAATCGGAAGGAGGGACAGAAAACTAACTAGGTAGAAGACCCACTTGCCATCCTTGCTTTTTCGATAATGCTTGTAGAAAAGCAGGAGCAATATTTCCCAGCAAAGGTAAATACCCAAGGCAGCTAGTTGATTGGTCTTCCCACCCACCAACATGGTGACGATAAAGAAGAGGCTAACCAGCACTTCATACCAGGCAAAGCGTTTCTTGAAAAAGAGACCGATAAAGATGGGCAAGGTTGCAACAATCACATAGACAAAATACTGAGGATTGCCGTATGGCTCTAAATGAGGAAGCTGTTGAAAAAACTCCATCATCTCTTATTCACCTCGTTAATCAATCCTTTGATGTCAATCTTTCCATTTGGAGTCAGTGGCAAACTGTCTCGGTAAAGGAATTTAGACGGCATCATATAGGACATCATGATGTCTGTCAAATCTTCCTTGATGGCCTTGGTAATATCGATATCTCGCTCAAACTGCTCACGAACACCATCTTTTAAGATGACATAGGCCAATAGATTTTGCACCTTGTGGTCCTTGTTATAACGCGGTACTGCAACAGCAGACTCGATATAGCGAGACTTGTTGAGGTTTTGAGAGACATCTTCTAACTCAATGCGGTAACCGTTGAACTTAATTTGGAAGTCCATGCGTCCACCGTAGAGAAGCAAGCCCTCATCTGTCATGGTTCCCACATCGCCTGTGTGGTAGGCTGGCAGTCCTTCAAACTCAAAGAAAGCTTCCGCTGTTTTTTCAGGATTGTTCATATAGCCTTTTGAAACAGCTGGCCCAGAAACAATGATTTCTCCCTGTTCGCCATTTGGCAATTTATTGCCTTCCTCGTCAATGATAAAGGTTGGAGAGTCAGCCTTGGTATAGCCGATTGGTAGGCGTTTGAGAGTCGCTAGCATCTCATCTGTCACGGCAACTGCTGACAGGGCCACTGTCGCTTCTGTTGGACCGTAGGCATTGATAATACGGGCATTTGGGAAACGCTCGCGCAGTTTTTGAGCTGTTTTAACCGTCAATTCTTCGCCATCAAAGTAGAAATGCGTGATTCCAGGCATTTTCTCACTGTTGAAGTCTTCAGACAACATGGCCATATCCGCAAAAGAAGGGGTTGATGTCCAGATAGCAATCGGCAATGAAAAGATGGTCGCAAAGAGTTGCTTAAAGTCCTGAGTAATGGCAGATGGAAGAGCGAAAAGCGTACCACCCAGTGCCAAGGTCGGTGCCCAGTACATGACAGACAGGTCAAAAGAATAAGGTGGCTGAGCCAGCATTTGCGGACGACTTGGCGTCGCAAATTCCTTGTCCGTAATCATCCAATTGGTAAAGCTGAGGAGGTTATCATGGGAAATCTGCACTCCCTTTGGCTTACCAGTCGTACCAGAAGTAAAGATGATGTAGTAATTATCATCGCCCTTGACTGGATGCGTGATCTCATAGCTTGTCCCTTGAGCAAAGGCTTCTTGAACCTGAGCTAGAGTCATCATTGGCGTAGAAACCTGCTCCAATGGAAAGTCTGAGATGGCAATAATCAAGCTTGGCTCTGCTACTTCTAAAATAGCTGAAACTCGCTCCAAGGCCGAATGGCTATCAATTGGAATGTAGGCATGACCTGACTTAGTCAAGGATACAAAAGTTGCCAACATTTCATACTCTTGACCACCAAAAACGACCACAGGAGACTTCTCTGGCAAGCCTAGTTGGTCAATGGCTGTAGCCAAACTATCCGAATCAGCCTTCAAATCGCCATAAGTGTGTTCCTGCCCCAAAACATTGTAAACAGGATAGCTAGGCTGTGTCTGAGCAAAATGCTCAATGGTTTCAATCATATCTACTATTGGTTTATTTGACACAATAGGAATTCTCCTTCAAGTTAAAATTCATTATAGATAAAGCTTCCTTGACCCTGACCAAGATAGCTAAAGAAGTAAAGCAGCCCTAGAAAGATAAGAAAATACAAGGCTGTCCGACCAAGAAAGAGGTACAATTCTTTTCTCTGTTTCATCAAGAAAAACCATTCATTTCTGTAATTTTTGCTAAAGTAAGATGAACTCTTACTATAGTATTTTTCTACTATTGTACCACTTTCTAGGGTAATTTTTCAATTGTTTGCCGTAGATTTTCAGTAGATTTCAGTTTATTTTAAGGATTATGCGTTTTTCTATGTATATTTTAAAAGAAAAAAGCCTGAGATTTTCATCTCAAGCTCTATCAACATAATTTTTTTCCAGATTAGAAAAGTGAGAACACAAGCACGGCCAAGGCTGCACCGATAACAGGTCCCACAACAGGAATCCAGGCATAAGACCAATCTCCGTCTCCCTTATTTGAAATTGGAAGGATACTGTGCATGATACGAGGTCCAAGGTCACGCGCAGGGTTCAAGGCATAACCTGTTGTCCCACCTAGTGATAGACCGATACCGACAATCAAAGTTCCTACTGCAAAGGTTCCGATTCCTGCTTGAAGGTCATAAAGTCCCAAAGCAAAGATTGTCAATACCAATACAAAGGTGCCAAGGATTTCGCTGATCAAGTTTGATACAGTATCTTTGATGGCTGGTCCAGTACTGAAGGTTGCCAGGATATTTCCTGCATTTTCTTCTACCTCATAATGCGGTTTGAATTGCAACCAAACCAAAATCTGACCCAGCATAGCCCCTGCAAACTGGGCTAAGATATAAGGTAAAACGGAAGCCCAAGGCAAGCCACCTTTTAAAGCTACACCAATTGTCACAGCTGGGTTTAAATGAGCTGGACTGAGCTTGCCAGATACAAAGACAGCAACCGCAACTGCAATCCCCCAACCCATAGTAATCACAATCCAACCTGAGCTGTTGCTCTTGGTTTTCGGAAGAACCACACCAGCCACAACACCATTTCCTAGAAGAATCAGGATTAAAGTCCCCAAAAATTCTCCAAATAATTCATTCATCATCTTTCTGTCTCCATTAAAAAGAAGGGGCGGGCGACAAGGAGTCCTGCCCTCCACCTCTTTTATTTTTTTCTTAATTTTTTAATTCTGCTAAATCGTTGTTAGCGAGGGCTACTTCGACGTCCGCACGGTAGCCTGCTTTTTCTTCTTCTGACCAATCATAGAATCGTCCCATTTCATTCAAAACTGGCTCAACGATGCTATCCAAGCTATCACGCATAAAGAGCATATGGTTGGTACGACGAAGAAGGAAGTCAACTGGGCTAAGTGCCAACTCATTGCGCATTGCATAGTGAAGGGACAAGGTGTCTGCCAAGCTGAGTCCTGGTGCTTGTTCCAAGCTGTGAGCAAGAGCAAAGACCTTCGGTGCATTTGAACCATAAAGATTTGCTAGGTAATGGGCTTCCTTGCTATCCAAGCCACGTGACACTCCAAGTTGGGCAAAGGCTTCGATTTCTGAGTCCACATTTGCTGGGTTCAATTCTCCACCTGAAACAGGGTAAGTCTTAGAGTTGATGAGTTTAAAGCTGCGGTCAAATTCTGCTTTGAGGATGTCAACCACGCGCTCCATAGCTCCTTCAGCCATCTTACGGTAGTCTGTGATTTTACCACCAGCAAGGGTCAAGAGACCATTATCATCTCGGTCCAAGCTCGAACCACGTGAAACTGCAGATGGATCCAAATGTTTCTCAGAGGTACTGCTTTCAAGCTTGCTAACAGCAGCCTCTACATCTTCACGCGTTTTTTCTTTAGAGAGATAAGATTCAACAGTCGCAATCAAGTTGTTAAAGCTTTCATCACTGATGGTTCCGTTATTTCCTCCATTGTAGTCAGAAGCGCTATTGCCTGCGATCAATGGACGAAGACCTGCCCAGCTGCTTTCGATATCATCAATGGTAATGTTAGCTTCTGGGAAGCGGTTGTTGACAATGCCAAGTAGGTAATCTACATCTTCCTGAGTCACTTTTGGATGTTCCAAATCACCTGTGTAGTCTGTATCCGTTGTACCAAAGTAAGTCTTGTTTTCACGTGGGAGAACAAAGACCATGCGGCCATCACCCAAACCTGTGTCAAAGTAAACTGGCTGTGAAACCTTGATCTTGCTTGAGTCCACTACCAAGTGAACTCCCTTAGTTGGACGCATTTGTGAGAATTGTGTTCCCATATTAGACAAATTGCGCACCTTGTCGCTCCAAGGGCCTGTTGTGTTAATCACCAGACGGGCCTTGATTTCAAAGACTTGGTCTGTCAAGAGATCACGAGCTACAACACCTGTAATCTTGCCACTTTCGTCAAAGAGGAAGCCTTCTGCCTTAACGTGGTTGGCAATGAGGGCACCGTCTTGATTGGCACGTTTGATATTTTCAATCACGAGACGCGCATCGTTATTACGGAAGTCAAGGTAAACCCCACCTCCTACCAAGCCTTCTTTCTTCAAGTTTGGCTGGCGTTCTAAAACTTCTTCCTTGCTCAAAACCTTGTTAGCAGCTGGTGTGTTATTAACCCCTGCCAAAAGGTCGTACAAGTCCATGGCTACTTTAAGACGGAAGAGGCTAAAGGTCGCTCCATCTTCTTCATAAACTGGTAAAAGCATTGGATCTGGTTTTGGAATATGTGGAGCGATTTGTTGAACTACAGCACGTTCAGAAACCGTATCTGAGACTACTTCTACGTCGAATTGTTTGAGGTAACGAAGACCTCCGTGAACTAATTTTGTTGAACGGCTGGATGTTCCTTCTGCGAAGTCCTGCATTTCAATCAAACCAGTCTCAAGACCGCTAGCTGCCGCCTGCAAGGCTACACCAGCCCCTGTGATTCCTCCACCGATAATCAAGAGATCCAGAGTGCGTTCCTGCATTTTTTTAATTGATAATTCACGTGTTTTCTTTGAAAATTCCATATTTACACACTTTCTAACTAAGTCGCTTTATTCTTCCAGTATTAGTCGTCTACTTCCGCAAAGACTTGGGTTGCTTTCACAGCCTTCTTCCAACCCTTGTAGAGTTGTTCCTTGCGAGATTCGTTCATAGATGGCTCAAAGAGTTCTCCTGTCTCGTTCAAGAGTTTCAACTCATCCAAGTCTTTCCAGTACCCTACTGACAAACCAGCTAGGAAGGCTGCTCCTAGAGCTGTTGTTTCCAAGTTTTTGGCGCGTGCAATGTCGATTCCCAAGATGTCAGCTTGGAACTGCATGAGGAAGTTGTTCATAGCTGCACCACCGTCTACTTTCAAGACCTGTATAGCTGTCTGAGCATCCACTTGCATCGTATCGATAATATCACGCACTTGATAAGCGATAGATTGCAAAGTCGCCTTGATAAAGTCTTCTTTGCTTGTTCCACGAGTTAAGCCAAAGACAGAACCGCGAGCGTTTTGGTTCCAGTATGGAGCACCTAGACCTGTAAAGGCTGGAACGACATAAACTTCATCATTGTTGTGAGAATCACGAGCATATTTTTCAGATTCTGGTGAATTTTCTACCATGCGAAGACCGTCACGAAGCCATTGAATGGCACTTCCTGCGATGAAGATTGAACCTTCCAAGGCATAGTAAACCTTGCCGTTGATTCCGTAACCAATCGTTGTCAAGAGGTTGTTTTCAGATAACTGCATTTCTTCACCAGTATTCATGATGATGAAAGAGCCTGTTCCATAAGTATTTTTAACCATACCAGGTTCAAAGGCCAACTGTCCAAAGAGGGCTGCTTGTTGGTCCCCAGCCATACCTGAGATTGGCACTTCTCCACCGTAGAAATGGAAGGGCGCTGTCTTACCGTAGATTTCAGAGTTAGAACGAACTTCTGGAAGCATAGCCTTTGGAATGTTGAGAATTTCCAAAATCTCATCATCCCATTTGAGTTCTTTAATGTTATAAAGCATGGTACGAGCTGCGTTTGAGTAGTCCGTCACGTGAGCCGCACCGTCAGTCAATTTCCAAACCAACCAAGTGTCAATAGTACCAAAGAGCAATTCCCCTTTTTCTGCTCGCTCTTGAGCGCCCTCTACATGGTCCAAAATCCAACGAACCTTGGTCGCAGAGAAGTAAGCATCGATGATCAAACCAGTCTTTTCATGGAATTTTTCCACATAACCTTGGCTTTTCAGTTGTTCAGCCAGAGGAGCAGTTTGGCGTGATTGCCAAACGATAGCATTGTAGATAGGAAGGCCTGTTTTCTTATCCCAAACGACCGTTGTTTCACGTTGGTTGGTAATCCCGATTGCCTCAATCTGACTTGGTTTCACACCACTTTCGATGAAAGCACCCGCAATAACTGACTGAACAGAGTTCCAAATTTCATTGGCATTGTGCTCTACCCAACCTGCCTGAGGGAAAATCTGAGTGAACTCTTTTTGACTCGAGCTAACTTTTTCTCCTTTTTTGTTGAAAATAATGGCACGAGAACTTGTTGTCCCCTGGTCAATGGCCATGATGTATTTTTCTTGTGACATGTGCTGTCCTCCTGATAATGATCTTGAGGTTGTCTCCTCTTTACAGTAACTAGTATACAAAATAAAGCGCTTTCTTGTTTATCAACTTTTTTTAATTTTTAAAAAAACGTGAGGAGATTGTGTAAATTTCACAAAAAAGACCTGGAAGCACCAAGTCTTTTAAGTGAATAATAACTGACGAATCCCTGCCAAATCTTCCATATCCAAGTCATTTTTTAAATAATAGACTGGTGTCTGCTCCTTCTTATGAATCGGGTTATTTGTAACCAGCAAATCATAATGTCGAGTTCGGTCATAGGCTTCAATGGTAATAAAACGATTGTATTCCAAATACCGTTTCAAAATGGCAGCCATCCTTGAAAAGACAAGAAAACCAGATGTCAAATCCAGACCAATCCGCATATGCTGACCACCATTTTCAGCCATATATTCTATCAACTGGAGCCATTCCCAGAGAATTTTCTTATCCAAATCCGTCCCCTGCTGAAAGGCAGGCAAGGCATGAAAAATCTCCTCCGCCGTTTCCTTAAAATCATGTTCCATCAGCAAATAAGGATGACGATTCTCCAACTGGTACTTGTAGCGGTCCTGTAAAATATAGCCCTTATAGAGATAGACTTGAGCACAAAGCTGACTGAGTTCATAGGTAACGTGATCCTCTGTGTAATCCCCCAGCAGCTCCTCCTTCTTCATTTCTTGAATCAATTGCGTCAGCAAATCTGCCAACTGCCCTCCAAATCCAAGGATATACTCCATAGTATGAAGAGGAAGAATACGATGAGATAGGAGGAAAGAGAAGAATATCATCATCTCACCATCTTCAGTTCCTAGAGGGATGTGTTGCCCAGCAAAAAAGGACGGAGCCTTTCTCAGCAAACGAAGATAAAAGATATTGTCAAAATACCCTCGCATTTTCTCTTCTATGACTTGAAACTGACAGGCGTTGACCCGAAGACGTTGTTGACTGATGTGACTCCACAAAACCAAGTCCAATTTCTGCCCCGAAGACAAACTTGCACCGCAGATTTCTTCTAAACTGGCAATCTCCTGTTTTCTCTCTGGTTTCTGCATGTGACCTTCCCACTCCTGACTCGACCAGACCTTGCGGAAAAGACAGAAATAGAAATAGCGAATCTGATGTTCTGGGCCTCGCCAACGTCCATTTTGGATGGATAAGTCAAATTCTGACAAAATCTGATTTAAACCAGCCAAATGACGACCAAGTGTTGCCTCACTAATCATCAATTCTTGAGCCAGCTGATGGGCTAAAAACTGTTGGTGGTAGAGAAGATAGACCAAAATTTGGTATTTAACAGCATTCTCCAAAAACAGGCTCCGAATATCTCTCCCCTTGGTAGCTGCACCGATTGACAGGCGCAGATTTTCATCTTCTAAGGAGATAGTCAGCTCTAAGCCACTTTCCAAAGCCTTGTCATTGAGCAGGGTGACATATTTGGTTAGGGTTGCTTTTGAAAATCCTGTTTCCTCCATTACAGCCTTGACAGTCGTCTGAGACTCTTGTAATAGAAAGGAAAGGATTGAAAATTGGCCAGATTCAGCCTTTTCCATCAAATCTCCTAAATACATTTGTTACCCCTTTCATTTTCTACCTTAAGCATAGCATAAATCTTACAAATGCTGAAATAATCTGTTTCTATTTTTATTTTCATGCTGATTTCCTGGTCCATTATCCTGAAAATCAGCAAACACACGGCTCCCCCTTTGGGCATTTTTATGCTAAAATAGTAGCTATGGATAAAATTATTAAAACTATATCAGAAAGCGGAGCCTTTCGTGCTTTTGTCCTTGACAGCACAGAAACCGTCCGCACTGCTCAAGAAAAACACCAAACCCAAGCTAGCTCAACTGTAGCGCTTGGTCGAACTCTTATCGCTAGCCAGATTCTCGCAGCCAATGAAAAAGGAAATACCAAACTAACAGTTAAGGTACTGGGATCTAGCTCTCTAGGAGCCATTATCACCGTTGCTGATACCAAGGGGAACGTCAAAGGCTACGTTCAAAATCCTGGTGTTGACATCAAAAAGACTGCAACTGGTGAAATCCTAGTTGGACCTTTTGTTGGAAACGGTCAATTCCTCGTTATCACAGACTACGGTACTGGAAATCCTTACAACTCTATGACTCCCCTTATCTCTGGGGAAATCGGTGAAGACCTGGCCTTTTACCTGACTGAAAGTCAACAAACCCCTTCAGCAGTCGGTCTCAATGTCCTTTTAGACGAGGAAGACAAGGTCAAGGTTGCAGGTGGTTTCCTAGTCCAAGTCTTGCCAGGAGCCAAGGAAGAAGAGATTGCCCGTTTTGAGAAACGCATCCAAGAAATGCCAGCTATCTCAACCCTTCTCGAAAGCGAAGACCATATCGAAGCCCTTCTCAAGGCTATCTACGGGGACGAGGCCTACAAGCGTCTTTCTGAAGAAGAAATCCGTTTCCAATGTGACTGTAGTCATGAGCGTTTTATGAATGCTCTTGCCAGCCTTCCAAGCTCAGACCTACAGGAAATGAAAGAGGAAGACCACGGGGCAGAAATCACTTGTCAATTCTGCCAAACGACTTACAACTTTGATGAAAACGACCTGGAGGAACTCATTCGTGACAAATCTTAATACACCTTTTATGATTGGCAATGTTGAGATTCCCAATCGTACTGTTTTAGCACCTATGGCTGGTGTCACCAACTCAGCCTTTCGTACTATTGCAAAAGAGCTCGGAGCTGGACTCGTTGTCATGGAAATGGTCTCTGACAAGGGAATCCAATACAACAATGAAAAAACCTTGCATATGCTTCATATCGATGAGGGCGAAAACCCTGTTTCTATCCAATTATTTGGTAGTGATGAAGACAGCCTAGCACGCGCAGCAGAATTTATCCAAGAAAACACCAAAACCGATATCGTGGATATCAACATGGGCTGCCCTGTTAACAAAATCGTGAAGAACGAAGCTGGCGCTATGTGGCTCAAGGATCCAGACAAGATCTACTCTATCATCAACAAGGTCCAATCTGTCCTTGATATCCCCCTTACTGTCAAAATGCGTACAGGATGGGCTGACCCGTCTCTCGCAGTAGAAAACGCCCTCGCTGCTGAAGCAGCAGGTGTTTCTGCCCTCGCCATGCATGGCCGTACCCGTGAACAAATGTATACAGGTCACGCAGACCTTGAGACTCTCCATAAAGTTGCTCAAGCTTTGACCAAGATTCCATTTATCGCAAACGGTGACATCCGTACGGTTCAAGAAGCCAAACAGCGTATCGAAGAAGTTGGTGCTGACGCAGTCATGATTGGCCGTGCAGCCATGGGAAATCCCTACCTCTTCAACCAAATCAACCATTACTTTGAAACAGGAGAAATTCTCCCTGATTTGACCTTTGAGGACAAGATGAAAATCGCCTACGAACACTTAAAACGATTGATTAACCTCAAAGGGGAAAACGTCGCAGTTCGTGAATTCCGTGGCCTCGCTCCTCACTACCTCCGTGGAACATCTGGTGCAGCCAAACTCCGTGGAGCCATTTCACAAGCTAGCACTCTGACAGAGATTGAGGTTCTCTTGCAGTTGGATAAGGCTTAAAATGGTTCATACTGCTCTACTGATTATCGATATGCAAAAAGCATTTGATAACCCTATCTGGGGAGAACGGAACAACCCTCAAGCTGAACATCAAGCACTGAGGGTACTGGCATACTTTCGTAAACACGCTCTTCCAGTCTTACATGTTCAACACATATCTGACAATCCCCAGTCGCAATTTCATAACAAACAAAATCAGGTGTTTAAAAGTGGATTTGAGCCAGTTACTGCAGAACCTGTCTTTCAAAAAACGCTTAATAGCGCCTTCATTGGAACAAATCTTGAAACATATTTACGAAAAAATCAGATTTGTCATTTAGTCGTTGTTGGTTTGACCCTGCCTCATTGTGTATCTACTACGACACGAATGGCAGCAAATCTTGGTTTTGAAGTCACTTTACTAGCAGATGCTACTGCCAGTTTTACCCTATCTAACAAAAACGGTCAGGCCATCTCTCCTGAGACTATCCATGAGATTAATCTCCTTTCTCTACAAGATGAGTTTGCTCAAATTCTTACTACAGAAGAATTTTTAACCCAAGTATAAGTATAAAAGAATCCGTCAACCCTTATTAAGCTGACGGATTTTGAATGCAGTAATGTAGTGAACCCAGACACAAATAGGTAAATTTGGACCTTAGAACCGATGATTAACAATTATGCATAAAGGTCTATAGATTCAGTCAGAACTAACTCTACTAGTCTACCCCCTTTAGAGCACTAATCATGTCAATCTTTCTCATACGAAGACTAATAAAATAAGCAGTCCCTAAAGATGTAAACCAGACCAATAACGTAGCAGAAGCAAGGACATACATACTGACATAAGCGGTATACTCAATTCGAATCGTCGAAAATGTTGCTACATATTCTTTCAAAAACCATATGCCTAAAGGAATTCCTACTAGCCACCCAATAAAGGTAGTTAGTATAGCCTCAAAAAGAGTTAGCTTCTGTAGATATTGATTAGAAAATCCTAATACTTGCAATGTAGCATAGTCTCTCATTCTCTCTACAAAGTTTAAAGAACCTAGATTATAGAGAACAATAATAACAAGTAATAAAGCAAAGCCAATAATCATTAGAAATACACTCATTAAACTAGCTACAAAATCATAGGCATTTTTTTCTTGGCTCCCTTTTTCAATGACAGATAGAACACCTTTGTCTTGCTTAATAGTATCTTCGTCCACCTCCGATCCAACTAATAAAGTATGTGGAGTAAAATCTCCCCCTGCTTTTTCAAAGACTCTAGCATGAAGATAAGCCCCTTGATTGGTTTCACTTGTGACAATCCCTTTTACTTCAAACTTGTAAGTATGACCATCTTGATAAGGAGTTACAGTTAAAAAATCTCCGACTTTAATACCTGCCAAACGGGCAAATGATCTAGTTACATACAAACCATCATCTTTCAAAGATTCAGCACTCTCTGTTTTTGCTTGTATCATATCTCCATCATCAAATATAATCAATAAACGGTTGTATCCATCATCTGGACTAAAATGTGCTTGTGAAATTTGTACACCTTGCCCACCATATTTAGACTTAGAAGTAGGATAATCCGCTACGGTCAGTCGTTTTGAATAAGAAAAATCTTCATTATATGCCTTATCAACAAGATGATTCATGGACACAGGCATACCAATTCCAGCAATCAGTAACATCATACTTCCTGCAACTCCCACGATTCCCATCAAAACTCGAATACGATTAAACGAGGCATCCCGAATTGCCCATCTTGAAGGATAAGAAATTCGTTGCCAGATAGAGGAAAATCTTTCCACAAAGACAGATTTAGCAACTTTTTCTTTACCTCTTAAAAATATTGCTGGTAAACCTCTAGCTGACTCTCTAGAAGCTAAATAGGCAGCTAAAACACAAATAATAATGACCACAATACCAACGACTATTGATGAAGATGAATAAGAGATTTGCCAATTTGGAAGTGTAAACATTGACTTTTGAGTTTCTAGTACAAACCATGACATCAAGGGAGAAATAGCAAAGCCTGCGAAACTTCCTAATAAACTTACTACTAAGCCAAATAAAATATAATGTAAACTGATAGCCTGATTTGAAAAGCCTAAAGCTTTTAATACAGCAATCTCTTTTGTTTGACCATCAATCAAACGCTGAATGGTTGTAAACATAGCCAAAATAGCTAACAAAATAAAGATAAAAGAAAATAGGTAAGATAAGTTTCTAATTTGCCCCACTCGATCAGTAGCTTCTGATATTTCAGTTAAACTTTTTTGATCTTGATAAGAAACTAAATCGCTCCCTAAAATAGACTCTAAATCTCCTCGCAAATCTACCTTAGAACCATAAATTTCTAAGGCATTATCTGACGATAAACCCAGAATTCCTTTTGCAATTTCATTATCGGCAATATAACCGTAGGCATCATTGTCAGGATTTGGAGCGATATATTCCATGCTACCTGTAAAATAAATCTTATCTGTCGCCTGAACAAATCCTACAATTTCTAAATCTATCTGTTTCCCCCTTGATGAAATAGAAATTGAATCTCCAATCTGTAAATGATTCTTCTTCGCATAATTCCCATCAACCCAAATCGAATTTTGTTTTCCCTCAGAAAAAGGACTTCCTTCTGTTACTGTAACCAGTTGATTATCTGTAATCGTTTCAAGATTGATTCGTCCGTCAGTCTTGTCTAAACGAACAATATTAGCAAAGCCTTTCTTTTTACTGACAACTTTTTCAACAGAAGATAAGAGTTCAACCTGCTTAATTTTTGATTCATCAATTTGTCTCGCTTGAACCCAAACAACAGGAAGTTCAGATTGTTTCAAATAACTCTCTAGACTCTTTTCAAGTCCATGCCAAGCTCCTTGTAGCCCTACAAAGATTAATACACTTAATAGAGACATCAGAAAAACAGAGAAAAATTGTTGCCAATTTTGCCGAAGATCTCTTAATAATTTTATATGAAGATACCTCATCCCAGCACCTCTTCATTATTCTCTATTTTTTCAATACTTCCATCTTTCAAATATATAACTCGATCTGCAAATTTAGCAAACTCTCTATTATGTGTAACCATTACAACTGCAGCATTCCCATTTCTAGAAACTTCCTTCAATAAAGTTAAAATACTATCACCTGTCTTTGAATCTAACGCTCCTGTAGGTTCATCACACAATAATAGACTAGGCTCTTTAGCCAATGCCCGTGCAATTGATACACGTTGCATTTCACCTCCAGAAAGTTGATTAGGAAAATTATTTTTTCTATGAAGTAAACCAACTTGATCTAAATACATATCAATTTCTTTATTGTTTTTCACTAAATTGGCTGCAATACCTATATTCTCCTTGGCCGTTAAACTTGGAACTAAGTTATAAAATTGAAAAACAAAACCAATCTTATCTTTTCGATAAGCAGATAATTCCTTATCCGTAAACTTTGTTACTAGTTCCTCATCAAATATAAAGGTTCCTGATGTCGCACGATCCATCCCACCAAGTAAATTTAGTAACGTACTTTTCCCTGAACCTGATGGACCTAAAATAACTGTAAATTTTCCTTTCTCAATAGAAAAACTAACTTGATCTAAAGCACGAACTTCTTGCTCCCCCACCTTATAAATCTTACTAATATTTTGAAACTGAATCATACATACTCCTAATATCTTGTCATAAATTTTATTTTTTCCTTTAATGTAGGCTCTTCATACTGCTCTATAATACGTTTAGATACTGCTTCCCTGTTTTCTCGTATAACCTTTTCAGCTAAGGAAATAGCCTCATCTACTGGAACAACTATTGGCAACTCATAATGTTGAATAATCTGATTTAACCGTTCTTTCTGACTACCTTTGACACAATAAGGTGTCAGACCCAAATTCCTATAAGCTTCATATAATTCCTCATCTGATAAATTTCGATACTCCTCAGATACTGGTCTATGCCCATCTGGATCCATTGCAAACTCTACTGGTAAATGAACAACATCTGTATACCACAATTTCGCATGATTCTTAGAGACAACCCCATAGGCAGTCAAATATTTTTTGAAAAATGTTCGACCAGGAATACCTAAAATAGATTTCATCAATCGATGAATGAATGCTGATCCTGGGTTAATTCCTACCCTCATTCGAACAGTTCCGTAAATCCATTCATTCAATACTGACCCATCTGACAGAAAACTTCCATGTTCCTTGTATAAAATTCCTTCTGTACGAATTCTCTCCTCAAAACGCTTTAGTCCTAGTGCCATCAATTCAGTTGATGACATATCCTGAAATCTTCTACCAGGATATAAATCTGTCAAAATTTCCCTCGCAGACAAAGCGTCGATTAAGGGAAGTCCCGTTGCAATCGAAAGAGCTGTAGCAGTTGTTGTCTTACCTGTAGAATAAGTGCCTGATATGACTAACCTTAATTCTCTATTTCCCATCACTGTCCCCCTCCATCAGGTAATTTTTGAGCTATTTTACTTTTAAAGACTACCTTATGATCTATATCATATCCGGACATTTCGTAGACTTTCCAATGCTCTTCTCTAATTTTTAATAATCTATTTTTTGAAACACTACCACTAAGCTCTACTACTCCGTTCAAAATTGGTGAATTCAAGTCTGCACTCACTTGCTTCATCCACATGGTATTGCTCTCTTCTCGAGATATCTCTTCTATATGGTAGGCTAACATCTCTGCCATTTGAGAAAAAATAATCAGAAGTTCTAACAAACTATAATAATTCTTTTCTAGACTACCTACACCACTATATTCAATATCTTTGATCAGTACTTGCTCTGCCTTACAAGATATACTATTATCTGAAAACTCAACATCGTATATATCATGTTGTCTATCTCTCAAATGAGTTGATAAAAAATCTCTACCTTGTTCTCCTATAGTAACTACATTTTCCTTATATTCTAATAATTGATAGCCTAAACAAACTTTCATATCCATTACCAAACAATCAAATTCAATCACTTGGTTCGTCATTTTGAAATTTTGTAATTCTAATTTTAAATTTACTAATTCTTCTATAGCTTTTATTCCTGACTTTATCTCAAAATGGCTTAACCTATACTGATTTAAGCTAACTCCCATTCTTTTCAGTATTTCACTTCCAAATAAATGAGCTAATACTATTCCATCTAATGTACTCAGATGCTGCTGTATGATTTCAGATTGTTTACTAGACCACAAACCTTCTTGATGAAGAGACCCAACCCCTTCTAAAATATTTTTCAACTTAACTTCATAAGTCGTCCTCTTATGTCCTCTACCAAAATAGCGATTTCTATTATCTCCAAGTAAATAATCTACTGTTAGCATATCCTTCTCCAATCTATTAAACTGACTCTATCTTAAACAAAAAAAGACAAGAAAGAATCCGTAATTTACGAAAACCTTCTTGCCTTTTTAGGATAAATTATAAAGATACGAGATTTAATCGAATAGCCTCACGTACAGCTCCAACTCTACTCGTCACTCCCAACTTTGAACAAATATTTGAAACATGGGTATCCACTGTTCTCCTGCTAACAAATAAACTATTTGCTATCTTTTCATTAGAATATTCTTTTACAATAAGTTCCAATACACTTAACTCCGTATCTGTTAATAGATTATTTTCTTGCTTTTCTAACAAACCATCTGGGATAACATGATTGCCCTTATAAACAGCATAAATTGCACTTTTAACATCCAAGTAAGAACTTTCTTTGGGTAAAAAAGCTTGAATCCCAAAATCCATCGCTCTCTTATGTAACAAAGTGTCATAAAATCCTGATAAAAGAACTATCTTGGGAACTGTATTCAGAAATCTATTTATTTGACTAATAACATCAAATGCCGTTACTCCTTTCAGCATAAAATCCATAACTAGCACATCTACCTTTTCATGCTTGAGACAAAGAAGTAAATCTGCTACTTTTGTATAGGAACCAACAATTTTAAAATCATCTTCCTTTAAAAAATAGTTCTCCAATCCTTGTAATACTAAACTGTGATCATCAATCAAAACCAAACGAATCATTTTTCTTCCCTTCTATAGGTATTCGTATCTTCACACTTGTAGGTTCTATATTTATCTGAACAGTTCCCCCCAATAAATGAACCTTCTTTACAATTCTATTTAAACCAAAATGATGTTCATTAGACTGATAGTTTCCCTTAAAAATACCATCATCTATAACTTCAATTGATAAAATCTTTTCTTTTGTAGATAAATCTACAGTAATTTCTCTAGCATTCCCATGAAGAATACTATTATTTACTAGTTCTTTAACTGTCCTTAATACAAACGTGCCCACTTTATCATTAACTTTTTCTTCATCTATTGAAAAAGTTGTCATAATCGAAACAGTTTCCATCTTCATGAATTGGTTTAATATGCTAGTAATAGATTCTTTCAGCCCTAATTCATGCACCATTAAAGGATAGATATTGGAACATAAATCTCTTAATTCAAAGACAATATCATCCAACATCTCTAATAAAGCTACCCTATTAATTTGTTCACTAATTTCTAACTGCTTTTTATAATAAATAACCTTCTGAATTGTAGTATCATGTATAAACGTTGCAATTTCTTCCCTCTCCAATTCACTAGCTACAAAAGTATGAAAACTACTAAAGATTCCCTCCATTTTATGGCTAATCAACATCATTTTCCTTATTTCAGGTAACAAAGCTAGCGAAAAGAGAAAAGTGTAAAGAACGAAAAAAATTGGAGAAAATTCTCTTAATAACAGACTAAAAAGAATAATTATACTAGTGAAAAAAACGGCAAATATCAAGTTATATATGAATGGATTCCACTTCCAAGCAACATATATCAGTCGCTCTAGTATCAAGTTATTTACAATAGAGAACAAAATAAGCAACAATAAAGGAATACTATAAATAAACGAAACTTCCTTACCAATCGGAAAAATATATCCAAAAAATAAAGGAAATAAAGCCAGAACTGCTAAAAATAAGGTATGAATTGGCAACATTTCTCTTATCTGAGAGTAATTTATAAGCATCTTTAACAGTAGGATAACTAAAAAGAAAAATACTAAATAAAATA
Organism: Streptococcus sp. 5346; assembly: GCF_013277455.1. GTDB lineage: Bacteria > Bacillota > Bacilli > Lactobacillales > Streptococcaceae > Streptococcus. The sequence continues at coordinate 12,471 of NZ_VMMY01000012.1, read as the reverse complement.
CCCCCCTAGAAAAAAAGATGGTCAAAAAATCAATGGGCTGTATAAGATTATAAACAAACAAAAGTTGAGTGATGAGTGAATAGCCCAGTATAATACGAGAAAAGTTAGAAATTGTTGAACCTTTTATCTTTAAGACTAACACTCTAATGAAGATATCCATGAATAATGGAAATAAAGTCAAGTATGAAATTAATAGACTACGACCAAATACATCTCCTATACTTGATGGAATAATCGATAATAACATCAGACTAGTATAAATAATAAAATAAAAATATCGTTTCCCAGTTTTTCCTCTACTTCTGCCTTTTATGTATAAGCAAAATAACAGTAGAATCAGAAAAGCAATGATTGATAAAACAAGAAAGATAATTTGGCTTGTTCTTTCAGATTCTACTATTAAAATCTTTGAGATTCCTTGATTTAACACTGTCACAGAATGAAGAGGCTCAACAATTAAAAATCGTGATAACAAGAAATCACTATCTGGACTCTGACCGTCTATTTGTATAATTGATGACCCTATTATCTCTTGATGATTCGCAAAGCTTCCCAGATCATGGACTTGTCTAACTATCCACTCATTATCATGTTTATCTACGGTGATTCCACTGTACGTTCGGTTAAATATTGAAAACGAAAAATAAAAAAAGAAAATAAATAACAAAACAAAAGAAAATCGAAACATTTTTGACTTCATTATTTGTAACACTCCATATTTCACTTGATATTGATGTTTATTCTACCATTTTTTCATTCAATAAGATAGGTTTTATAGTTAAATTCATTCTTTTTTCTTTCGAGATATAACTAATACAATCTTCTGCCAGGAGAAATCCTACCTGATTTGACCTTTGAGGACAAGATGAAAATCGCCTACGAACACTTGAAACGCTTGATTAACCTCAAAGGGGAAAACGTCGCAGTTCGTGAATTCCGTGGCCTCGCTCCTCACTACCTCCGTGGAACATCTGGCGCTGCCAAACTCCGTGGAGCCATTTCACAAGCTAGCACCCTAGCAGAGATTGAAGCCCTCTTGCAATTGGAGAAAGCTTAATAGACAAAAACCCGTAACTATCTTAAAGGTTACGGGTTTTTGATTGTAAAAATTCAAATACTGAGAGCTATTATTGATTCAAAGCAACACTAGAAACCTTACCATCCGCTCCTGTTGTAATTTGGATGACTTTTCCTCCACCAATTTTGGCATTATACTTACCATCATCAAGAGTATAAGAATAGCCTTTGATAGAGTAATTTTCTTTCTTTCCATCAGAAGATTCTACTGTAAATTGACCTCCTGATGAAACTGTGATAGTTTCGCCATTTGCTCCCTTCCAATTGCCCGCTGCAGCTGAGAAATCACCATCTACCATGGTTAAAACACCCTTGTAGCGTTTATTTTGCTCTGCTTGCCTGTCTTGAAGTTTGCGGTCAGTTGTAGGATCATAGCTTGATTGGTTAGACTGGGCTTGAGGAGCTTGTTGAGTTGAAGGAGTCTGAGCAGGAGTTTGTTGACTAGCTGCCTGTTGATTAGCCACTTCTTGACCTTGTCTTTGCTCTGGTGCAGGTGCCGCTTGTGATGGCGTTGCAGTTGCTGAAGATTGATCAGTAGATGCCTTGGCCTTTTCAGATGAAGCTGAACTTGAGGACTTCTGAGTCTTGCTTTCTTTGCTAGCAGAAGCTGCTTTAGAGCTTGATGATTGGCTTGTCTTAGCAGAACTGCTTGCTTGAGTTGTTTCTTTTTTATTTCCACAAGCTCCCAGTAGCAAGGTAGAAGCCAATACAGTCGCTGCCATCAATTTGATATAGGTTTTCTTTTTCATTTTTCTACTCCTTTGTAATATTTTAGAAATATAAAGAAATCTTTTTGTAATATAATTGTAACATTGGGAATTAAATATGTCAACAATTTATCTAAACTATTTTAAAAATCTCACATAATTTAGATACATTTACTCCTCCTACTCTTCTATTCGTAATAAAATAGAAAAGCAGGAGATTTTCCTATTAAAAATTTGAATTTGTTTTTGTGTAATCGCTTGCATCTTTAACTACAAAGGAATATAATAACATTGAAATAGAATATAGGAGGTGCACTCTTATGCTAAATAAGTATTACAAGTATCTGCCTTGGGTGATTTTAGATGCTTTCGCTTCTTACGGGGGAGCTACTCATTACGCTCAAACAACATTTGATTTGTTCTTCTTAACTATCGTTTTTATGATTGCCTACGTAGCTTTATTGTATTTACACGAAACCTATTTAAAATATAAATACAAAGATTTATTCATTCGCATCATGAGCAATTCTAAGAAAAAGAGCCATCCCTAAAAACAGTCGCAACAGCAAATCAAACTAATAAAGGCAAATAAAGAGATCGGGAACTTTTCCCGACCTCGTTTTTTATTTCAATCGATAGGTTTTTCTTGGTTTCTTTTTAGGCACTCGTTTGAGTCCAACTTCTTCTACATATTCTCCGTATTTTACGAGAAAGTTATTGCTGACGATTGGACGACCGGGATTGATAAGATTGACCAGTTCAGTTCCTTCGTAGACAGTGAACTCCTCCTCCAGCAGATAAAGGAAGGTCGGATTCCAGTCGAGACGGCCTTGGATTCGTTTGATGGATTCTTGGATAATGGCATAATGATCAAAAGCGAAGGCTTGCTCCTCCAACTCTACTCCCTCTAGGTAGCATTTTCCTGTCTGAAAATCGACATCTACGAAAACGACATCCTTGGCATCGTCTCCTGCTTGAACAAGTTCTAATGCACGACTAGGCAAATAAACCAAGTGAGCAATGGTCACTGTCCAGCCCCGGGGGTCACGGCCGGGGGTCGATACGGTCATCAATTGCTCGATTTTTTCCAAAGGAAGATCGAGATTGACTTCTTCTCTCACCTCACGCTGACAGGCATGCGCAGCATCTTCGCCCTTGTCCATAAAGCCTCCAACTAAGGCCAAACAGTTTTGATAAGGGTGAGCCTTGCGACGAATTAATAAAAGCTTGATTTTTCCTTCAACAAAGCAGTAGGCTACCATATCCACCGTCACACTTGGTTTTTCGTATTGAGGAAGTTCCTGCTTGTAGTACCAATCCAAAAACTCCTCCTGACTTGCATGGATTTCAAAATATTCTCTCTCTGTCATCCCTGCTGGAATCATCGTGTCCGCCATTTTATGCCTCCTTACGAACTGCCTTGGTCCATTGGTACCAACCTACTAGACTATTGAGAGTGTAAACCCAGTACATCCCTTGGATATGGATATTTTCACCCCACCAGAGATAGATACTAAAGAGATTGGTTGCAATCCAGAAAATCCATTGCTCACGGTAAAGACGTGTCATCAAGAGCTGACCAACACCATTGGTCGCATCGGTAACACTATCACGGAAAGGGCGAGCACTATGGATACTTTGGTAAGCCAAGCCCATACCAATCCAAATGATAGCAGTCAAGGCTAAGTACTTGAGCCAGTCAAAAACAGATAATTTCTTAGCTTCAAAATGAGATTCTTCTGCTTTTCCTTGGTCATTGATACGGTTGGACAGCCAAGCATAGAGACCAATCGGCTGCATGACAAAGAAGTAAACAGTTGTCAAGACTTCGCCATAAAAAGTCGCATTCATAGCCAAAATCAAATAGATAGCTGAGTTAATAGCCCCAAAGAGATAATTACTTGCACGCCCTTCTGCTACCAAGATAACACAGACAATCCCAGTCCAAGATGCAAACAAGCTCATCCAGTCATGACTTTCTGTATTTTGCGTGAATTCCAAGATCAAGGGAACACTCGACAAGGCGATGAGATACAACCACTGGAAGAGGCTACGGCCGACAAAGAGATCTTTCCAGAGCAGGTTCATGATTCCTGCAAAACCGATCTTGCGGGCTTCCGCATGGACATTTTTAAAGTTTTCGATAAATTGTGTGATTTTTTCAGTTAATTTTTTCATAATTTTCTCCTAATCTGCTTGGTAAATGGCATCAATAGCCACTTTTGCTGCTTCATAATTTCCTAGATAATCCTCTGCTAGATAAACTAGTGGAATGTTTGCTAAGTAGCGCTCCCTCATCTGATCCAAATGTTGTGAAAAACTATGACGAATATGGTCTTCCGCCATGGTCATATCTCTAAATCCGTCATTGACATAGGAACCGACAGGTTGCACAAAGAGAATCAAGTCCCATTTCTCCTTAGCCAAGATCGAGGCAAAGAGATTATCAAAAGTCTCTCCTGATAAATCCCCTTGGTCCTCAGTCTCCATATAATAATCATAATAGCCCTTGGTTACTAAAGAGTTGGTGTCTGCTATCACCAGTCCCCTATTGGCATTGCTATCGATTAACTTAGAGGTCTGGTCATACTGGCCCAACAGGAGATAATAGTAATCTTTTGGAGTCAATTCATCATCGCGGACATTGTTTTTGATCTGGTACTCACGTGCGTATTCCAAGCTGACAGGTGCATCGTAATACCTTGCCAAATCCTTGGCTAGAGTGGTCTTCCCATTGCTAGCACTTCCCATAATCAACACTTTCTTGGTAAACTGACGACGGAAGGGTTGAGCAATATATTTCCAATATTTGCTTGGATTTTCTCGAATCATAGTCGCTGAGATACCAAATTTTCTTTCTTGCAAAACAGTCTCAAAGCCACGATTTGATAATTCTTGCTGGTAGTCTGCTTCTCCCACAAAGAAAATTAGTTCTTGCTGGGTTTCATCATAGGAAATCTCCGCTAACATTTGGTCCAACCACTCCTGCCAGCCCATAGGGTAACGAGGAAGATTGGTTTCATCTAACTTGCAGACAGAGGTCAACTCGTCATCACCAAAGGCCTCTCGGATATAGCGGAATCTTTTTTGAAGCGTTAAGCCTACCTGTTCCCCTCTGTCTCCCTCATAGCCTGAAACGACAACCCAGACCTGGTCACACTGTCGCTTCGCACGCTGGATCAGATCAATATGACCTTGATGAAGCGGAGCAAAGGTTCCAAATACCACTGCTGTTTTCTTTTTCATAAACCTATAGCCTTTTTATATTTTTTGATATTTTTATTATCTATGTTTTTATTGTAAACTATATTTTTGTTTTGTAAATAGTTTTTTATTGTTTTTTATAAAAAAGTAGCAAAAAAGAGAATCAAGATTGCTCCTGATTCTCCATTTTTATACAATATCAAATTTTAACTGGCCTGCTTTGACACCAATCTTAAGTGTGCTGCCTGCCACCAAATCTCCCTTGAGAAGAAGTTCTGCCAACTTGTCTTCCACTTCTGTTTGTAGGGTTCTGCGAAGTGGACGAGCTCCCATCTCTGGGTCATATCCTTGATTTGCTAACAATTTCAGAGCTGAAGCTTGTAATTTCAAGTCAATGCCTTTTTCAGCCAAACTTGCCACTAAAGGTTTGACCATAATCTTCACCACTTCCTGCATATGATCACTAGACAGGCTATGAAAGACTACCTTTTCATCAATACGGTTGATAAACTCAGGTCTATAAGCCTTTTTCAGCTCTTCAAACATGCGTTTTTCCATATTTTCCTGGTCAAAACGAATGTCCTTAGCTCCAAAACCGACGGTCTTGTCATCCCGAAGGGCTGTCGCACCAAGATTTGACGTCATGATGATAATGGTATTTGAAAAGTCGACCTTGCGTCCCTTACTATCAGTCAGGACACCATCATCCAAAACCTGCAAGAGAACATTAAAGATGTCTGGATGGGCCTTCTCTACCTCGTCAAAGAGGAGAACGGAATAGGGTTTGTTGCGAACCTTCTCAGTTAACTCCCCACCTTCTTCATAGCCCACATAGCCTGGAGGAGCTCCGTTGAGACGGCTGGCTGCGAATTTCTCCATATACTCACTCATATCAAAGCGGATAAGGGCTGATTCGTCGTCAAAGAGAACTTCTGCCAGAGCTTTGGCCAATTCGGTCTTACCGACACCTGTCGGTCCTAGGAACATAAAGGAACCAATCGGACGCTTGTGACTGCGAATCCCTGACTGGTTGCGGCGAATGGCACGGCTAATGCTTGAAACAGCTTGATTTTGCCCGATGACACGTTTATGCAATTCAGCTTCCAGGTTCAGGTATTTCTTAGCGTCAGTCTGAGTCAGTTTTTGGACTGGGATACCTGACAAGCGACTCAAGGTGGTCAAAATATCAGACTCTGTCACCAAGTCTTTATAGACAGGCACTTCCTCTTCTTTTGCGATTAGCTGAGCTGCCTGTTTCCACTTGCCATCCATCAAGGCCTTGTCAGCTGGACTCAAGTCAGAATCGTCTGCTTTTACATGCTTTGATTTATTTTGCACTGTTGCCGCTGCTTCATCCAAGAGATCGATAGCAGAGTCTGGCAAGTGACGACTAGTTAAGTAACGATGGGCCATCTTAACGGCTGTTTCAACCGCTTCATCTGTGATTTGCACACGGTGATGTTTCTCATAAGTCGTCTTCAAACCTTGCAAAATGGTCATGCTATCTGCTACACTTGGCTCTTCAATCGTCACTTTAGCGAAACGACGAGAAAGGGCTGCATCTTTTTCGATATGTTTTTGGTATTCTTCCTGAGTGGTGGCACCAACTGTTCTCAAAGTTCCACGCGCCAAGGCTGGCTTCAAGATATTAGCCGCATCCAGAGTCGAATCAATCCCGCTCCCAGAACCCATGATAGTATGAAGTTCATCGATAAAGAGGATGACTTGACCATCTTCTTCAATATCCTTGATGATATTGTTCATGCGCTCTTCAAAGTCACCACGGAAACGTGTCCCTGCAACGACATTCATCAAATCAAGCTCTAACACGCGCATCTTAGCCATTTCCGTAGGCACATCCCCACTAGCAATACGCTGGGCAAGACCAAGCGCCAGAGCAGTTTTCCCAACACCAGCATCCCCAACCAAGACAGGATTATTCTTGGTCTTTCGACTCAAGATTTGAATCATACGCGAGATTTCCTTGTCCCGACCGATGACTGGCTCCAACTTGCCAGAACGCGCTTGCTCTGTCAAATCATGCGTATAGTCCTCGAGTCCACCACTCGGAATCTGGGGCATACCCATCATATTAGCCATAGAATTTTGCTTGTCAGCTACTGTACGATGGCGTTGGCGTAGAGCCTTGAGGTCTTCACGAGTCCAGCCTGCACGTTCTTCTAGATTTCGACGTAGGGCAGCAATCTTGACCTGATCTTTCTTGTCTTCATAAGAAAAACCAGCCCTCTCCAAGATACGAGTCGCCAAGGCATTGCCATCATGCAAAATCGCATAGAGGACATGCTCTGTCCCTAGCACCTTAGCATGGACCACTGACGCTACATACTCTGCTTCGTCAAAAAGAACCTGCAAACGATGGGAGAACGGCAATTCCGTAAAGGTTTCATCCTGGCTATAGTCTGTTTCAGTCAGTTCCAAAGCGACCTCTTCTAAACGGTCCATCTCATATGGATAATCATTTAAAGTCGCCCCTGCCACACTATAACTGTGATTGGACATGGCAATCAACAAGTGCCAAGACTCTAGGTAACGAGCTCCAAAATGGCCAGCAACCATGTAGGCACTTTCGATACATTCATTCAATGCTTTTGAATAGTTCATCTTACTTCCCTTTTCTATCTACCTCTTGTATGACCTGTCGTAGCATATTAGCACGAACAACTGGAGCTTCTTCTCCTAGAACGCGATCCAAAGCTACTGATACTAGCAAATTCATCTCCTGCTTGGTCATCAATTCCTGCTCAACCAAAAGCTGCAGAATATCTTCATAAATTTCTTGACTGACCCGCTCACCAATCGAGTAAAGCAGTTCTCGGAGCATTTCATGATGACTAGAAAACTCAATCCGTCCTATACGAATGTAGCCTCCGCCACCACGCTTACTTTCAACCAAGTAGCCTCTACTTTCCGTAAAGCGTGTCTTGATCACGTAGTTAATCTGACTAGGAACAACCTGAAAAGTATCTGCCAACTGACTTCGTTGCAACTCCACAATTCCAGATTGATCTAAAATCGCCTTGATGTAGGCCTCAATATGATCCGATGTATTTTTAAATCTCATTACAAACCCACCTCTCTCTTTAAACCTTGACTATCTTTGACTATTATACCGAAATTTTCTCATTTTTAAAAGAAAAAGGGCGCTGGTAAAGGATAATCTTCACCAACTCCCTATTTTTCTACTTATTCTAAGCCTAATTCTGCTAAGATTTGACGTTTGTAGGCAATCTTTTGGACTTCCTTGTCCTCATCTTCAGACCAATCTAGATCAATTTCTGAAACAATCTGACCAGGGCGATTTTTCAAGATATAGATGCGGTCGCTGAGATTGAGGGCCTCCTCGATACTATGCGTGATAATCAGGGTCGTCAATTGCAACTGCTTGTGAATTTCAAGGTACCAAGCGTGGAGTTCCATCTTGGTCATCTCATCCAAGGCACTAAAGGCTTCATCTAAGAGAAAGAGCTTGTGCCCGAAAAGGTAAGTTCGAAGCAAGGCTACACGCTGACGCATCCCACCGCTGAGTTCATGGGGATACTTGTCCCGTACCGCTGTCAACTGGAAGGTCGCAAGAATGTCATCCGCGCGAGCAATAGCTTCCGCCTTATCCACTTTTTGAATCAAGAGGGGCAGGATGATATTTCCAAGCACCGTCTTGTGTTCCAAGAGCAAATCCTTTTGCAACATATAACTCACGCGTCCCTTAGGATTTTCCTCGCCATCAAGAACAATTCTCCCTGACTGAACTTCTAAAATCCCAGCGATTAGATTAAAGAGGGTGGTCTTTCCAACACCACTTGGGCCTAGGATGGAAACCACTTCACCTGAAGTGACTTTCAGATTGATGTCCTCTAAAATCCTCTCCTGACCATAGGCATAACTGACGTGTTCTAGTCTTATTTCTGTCATTATTTCACAAATTCGTTGGTAAAGCCTTTGTCTGTCAAGTCTTCTTTAAGGATACCATTTTCTTTATCCCATTTGTAGAAGGCGTTCCAGCGAGCTGCATCAAATTGACCCCATTTTTCCTTGTCGCTTGCGTATTCTTTTGACAAGTATTTTTGAGATTCGATGACAAAGTCACGTTTTTCCTTGAGTTCAGGTGCATTCTTGATGAGAATATCAGCTGCTTCTTCCGGATGCTCCATAGCATATTGGTAGCCTTTTTTGATAGCTTGGATGACTTTACGAGCTTCTTCTTTGTTATCTTTCAAATAGTCGTTGTTTGCGATGATGACTGGTGAGTAGTAGTCAAATTCTTTAACGTAGTCTTTCAAATACATGAAGTTAGCCTCTACACCTTGAGATTTAGCAAGAATTCCATCCCAACCGTAGTAGATCCAAGCAGTATCAAAAACGCCATTGGCAATCGGTGTGATTGAGTTTGAGTCGTTGTTTGGTACTTTTTCAACTTTTTCAAAGTCTCCACCTTGAGATTCTACTAAGGTTTTCAACATAGCAAGTTCAGTTGGGTCATTCCAAGTTCCGTATTTCTTACCAACCAAGTCCTTTGGACTAGCTACATTGTCAGATTTACGAGAAATGATTCCTGATGTATTGTGTTCTACGATAGCTGCAACAGCAGTAATTCCTGCCCCTTTTTCCAATTTTTTAGCCATGTAGTCTTGGAAATACACTGCAAATGGTGCCTTACCATTGATAACCAAGTCAGAAGAACTTTCTTCTGGTGGCAATTTCAAATCAACATCCACTCCAGCTTCTTTGAAATAGCCTTTTTCCTTGGCAACATAAAGCCCTGTGTGGTTGGTATTTGGTGTCCAGTCTAGGATAAAGTCAATTTTCTTGAGTTCTGCCTCTTTGTTATCCTTAGAAGCAGTTCCTTGGCCACAAGCTACAAGCACAACAGCTACAAGAGCTGTCACAAGCGTTAAAAACACTTTCCATGTTTTCTTCATTTTGATTTCCTCTTTTCTTTTTTGAAACATTCTAATTCTACGAACGTTTCCATTTAATCACATATTTCTCGCTGATATCGACCAACTTCATACCAAGAAGACTGATAATCGATACCAGAATAATAATAGCAAACATGGTATCATACTGAAACAGTTTCTTGGACTGAATCATGTAGACACCTAGTCCTTCAAAGCCTCCCAACCACTCAGATACCACTGTTGTGATAAAGGCGTAGGAGACACTGACCCTCAGACCTGCATAAAAGTAAGGCAGGCTGACTGGAATTTTAAAATGCCACAGGATTTGCCAAGGCTTGGCCCGCATCAGACTAAACAAGGTCAGCATATCCTTGTCGCAATGCCTAAAACCGTCCAAAATGCTGACGATGATAGGGAAGGTTGTCGTCAAGATAATCAGGACAATCTTAGGCAAAATGCCATAACCTAGCCACAAGACCAAGATAGGAGCTATGGCAATGGTCGGGATAGTCTGAACAACCACCATCATAGGGTAAATCAGGTCATTGAGCCAAGTTAAACTATCCATAAGTACAGCCATGAGACAGGCAATCAAGACTCCCAAAATCAGTCCCAATAAAGCCACTCTCAAGGTCGCCCAGCTATGGTGCCAGAGAAATTCTCTGTCACGAACAAAGGACTGGAGAATTTCAAGAGGTGTCGGCAGGATAAACTTGGGGAGAAGTTTAAGAAAACCTGCTAACTGCCAGATTGACAAGACTCCCAGAAAGCCCAATAGACTAATGTGTCGTCTCAGTATACTTTTCAAGTTTCTCATCAATACTTAAAATCTCTCCTACATTTATTTTGACATTGGCAAAGACATTATCTGCCTCCTGCCCTGCCACTTCCAGCGCTTCTTTTAGAATGCGCATAAGCTCATCAAACTCCCCTTCCAAGACCGTTTCAAATGGTGTCACCACCATCGTCACTTCTTGAACTTGCAGATAAGCAATGACCTGATCGATAACAGCTATCCGATCAATTCCCTGCGCTAGGGGTAAAACTTGCAAGGCAATGCTTGCTTTCATAAAAACCTCCTCTTCTCGTTTTCCTTTGACAAAAAGAAAAACCTTTGCCATATATGGAAAAGGTCAAGAATAGACTAAGTATCGTTCCCTACGCTGGCATTACCCAGATCAGGTGCGGTCGAAGTTTAACACTTCCTCTCAGACTGTACACAGACTCCCATATATTATATAGATATATGATAGCGCAAAATAAGAAAAATGTCAAGGAAACTGCTTACAGAAAAGAGCAGGAAAAATTTCCTACTCCAATTTTCTATACTCGTTCTCCATCACTGTTTACTCTGTAGCCATCCACCGTCGTATTAACAGCTAAGACACCTGAAGAGTAAGAATAATACCACTTACCAGAAACTTGATACCAGCCTGTTTTCATTGCCCCTGAACTATCCAGATAATACCACGAGCCATTTTCCTTTAACCAGCCTGTCTGCATTTCACCAGATGATTTCAAATAATACCAACTAGAACCATCCTTCAACCAGCCTGTTGATTTAGAGCCATTTGATTTGAAATGATACCAACTACTATTTACTTTCTTCCAACCGACAGTCGATCCATTATTTGAGCTATAATTAGAGCTATTCCCTGATTGGTTCTGATAATTTTGTGAAGAAGTCACTCCCTCTAGCTGGATATAACGACGACTTCCGTTATAAGCTGTATAACTCAACCACTTGTATCCATCTTTTTCGAAAATTTGATCATAATGAACCTTCTCCCCAGGATAATAGTAATCAATCGCAGTTGCGCTAACTAATGGCTGATTTTTGATAGCAGACTTAGACTTGAAATAATGTGTTCCTCCTGTTGAAACTGAGGTTTGACTATTCCAAACACTGCCACCAGCCAAATCTTTAAAATGAATAAATCCTGTCATCGTATTTGCTTTTATAATTCGTTTATTATAGTCTTCTGTATAACCATAGTTATATTCCTCGATCTCAATCTGATCTCCCATTACATTTGACACCCAGGCAACATGCCCATAAGTTCCTGCAGTAGACCAAGCAATAGAGCCAATCGTCGGTGTATTATCTACACGATAGCCTTCACGACGAGCACGATGCCCCCATTCATTCGCATTTCCATAAGCCCTTGGAATCTCAAAACCATTGACATTACTCAAACGAAAGGCTGCAAAAGAAGTACACTGACGAGAATACATGCGCCACTGATCAATCTCCTGGCTCCCATTTTTATAATAAACAGGATAATCATCCCCACGCGCAATCGATCCATTTCCGCCAGAATAGGCATAGACACTATCACCCGCTGCTAGCATCAATCCTACTACTAAAAAAGGAACAACCTTTTTAACCGACTTTCTAAAAGAAAATCCTGTCTCTATTACTTTAAATGATGAACTTTTCATTCTTCCTCCTTGAAATAGTATAGTACTCAATGAAAATCAAAGAGCAAACTAGGAAGCTAGGCGCAGGCTGTACTTGAGTACGGCAAGGCGAAGCTGACGTGGTTTGAATTTGATTTTCGAAGAGT
>NZ_VMMY01000011.1:0-10448 GCF_013277455.1 Streptococcus sp. 5346 | reverse complement strand
GTTTTTTCTACTTTTGGCTGTGTTCCCTTTTTAACAACACGAGTTACAGGGTCTGTTGTTACTGAAGTTGGTTCATTTGGAGTTACAACACCTGTAGTTTCATCAATATTGTAAGTCGTAGTCTTAACAGTTTCACCATCCTTACCTGCTGTGACTTCTTCTTCTGTTCCTTCTGGAACTGAGTCATCACGTTCATAACGAGTTGGGAATGGAATTGGTGTTTTCTCTACTTTTGGCTGTGTTCCCTTTTTAACAACACGAGTTACAGGGTCTGTTGTTACTGAAGTTGGTTCATTTGCAGTTACGTCACCTGTTGTTGGGTTTAGTTCATAAGTAGTTGTCTTAACAGTTTCACCATTTTTACCTGCTGTGACTTCTTCTTCTGTTCCTTCTGGAACTGAGTCATCACGTTCATAAGTTGTTTCAAACGGAATTGGTGTTTTCTCTACTTTTGGCTGTGTTCCCTTTTTAACAACACGAGTTACAGGGTCTGTTGTTACTGAAGTTGGTTCATTTGCAGTTACTTCACCTGTTGTTGGGTTTAGTTCATAAGTAGTTGTCTTAACAGTTTCACCATTTTTACCAGCTGTTACTTCTTCTTCTGTTCCTTCTGGAACTGAGTCATCACGTTCATAAGTTGTTTCAAACGGAATTGGTGTTTCAACTACTTTTGGTTTTGTTCCGACTACATAAATATCATCCTTTTTATCAGCATGTTCTCCTTCGTTTACATGAATACGATAATACTTAGATAATACAACAGTACCGTCATCATTAACTATATTCTCTTCTGAATTTGGATTTACCGTTATAGGTTTATTTGACTCAACAATGGTATCATCACTATCAATACTTCCGTTAGCTTCCCCTGGTCTTCCTTTATAAAGATTACCTGGATTAGCTGGGGTACTTACACCTGCATCAAGACGGTGAGGATATTTAGGATTAACTTCACTCACTTTAGGTTCAACAAAGTTTGAATCATCAATTGGTTTACCTGCATTTTCATTTATAGTATCGGCATCAGCTCTTTTATATTTCTCATCAATTTGACCATCATCATCTTTATCATATAATTTTTCAAATAATGATTCCATTGGATGTTCATTAAAATAATCATCACTATCTTCAGCTTTCAAGATAAAGCTTCTACCATTATAACCTTCTTCTCTCAAAACAGGAGTATGACTTTCTACTGTATCATCTCTTTCATACTTCTTTCCTTTAGGTACGAAAACTTCATACCCTTCTGATGCACTAGTTATATTTTCAATATTAGCTTCTCCTGGCTCCGCGGTAGTGTCTGAAGCGTAAACTGTCACATTTGGTGCCATTATTGCAGCCCCACCTAGGGTAATGACTGTCGCTACAACACAGGAACCGAAAAACTTTCCAATTTTTCGTAAAGCATATTTTTTATTCTTAGTTGATTGTCTTGACATATTTCTCTCAATTTTACATTTATTTTAGTTTCTAGGTTGTTGACTCCGAGCCAAAAGCCAGATGAAGAATCCAACTTTTGGCAGGAAGCAACGTTTTGATATTATTCGGACTCATCTTCTTCCTTCTTCTTGAAGAATCCTAATCCTAGACCAGCTAACAAGGTCATGATACCAGCGCTAGCTAAGCTAGCATTAGCTTCTGTACCTGTGTTTGGCAATTCCTCTCTTCTATTTGTCTCAGAAGTCGGAGTATTTGCTTCTGGAGTGTTTGGAGTTGGAATTTGACTTTCTGGTGTTGGAATAGTCGAATCTTGTGGAGTTGGAATCGGTGTGGTCGGTTTCTGTGGAACAGGATTATTAGGATCTACTGGTGTTATCTTTTCAAATCTATGAATTGTAACACCATCCTTCGTTACAGTTGTAATATATCTGTATCCAGGAATATTTCCTGGTTCATGAGTTCCAGGTTTTTCTGGTTTCAATGGCTTACCATTTTCATCCACCCAGATTGTAATATGGTTACTTTCTGGAGTTGGTTTTACCGGTTCTTCCGGACTAGGCGTATTTGGAACTTTTACATACTCAATCGGTGTATCCTTACCAGGTTTTGTTGGTACTGGTGGAATGTATCCTTTTGTTGGATCATTTGGATCAACTGGTACTAATGGATTTCCATCTGGTGTCTTAGGTGTATACCCAGGCACATATGGAATCACTGGTACATTTGGTGTATTTGGATCCGTTGGATCTCCAGGCTTAGTTGGATCTGTCGGATTGTTTGGATATGGTAGTGGCGTTGGTGTTTCTACACCTGGCACTTTTGGTACCCATGAACCAAGTTTCTTGTAAACCACTTCAATCGTTTGATTTGCAACAGTTGGTGTTATTCCTTTTCTTTCAGCAACTTCTTTTTGAGCTGGGTCTTTAAGGATGTAACCTTTAACTACTGGTGATGATACTTTATCAAATGTACTATCTCCACCAACTGCTTTCCAGTCTCCATAAGTAATCTCACCTGTTACTACGTTAATCTTAGCTTCACGTGTGAATGTAACTTTGTCTGTTGATGGTTCAGAAACTTTATTTCCAGCCTCGTCAACATAGTTGATTGTACGTGTTACTTCTTTTTTAACGTCCAGTTTCTTAATTAATTCGTCTGTCCATCTTGGAATTGTTGGATCATTTGGATTATTTGGATCTACTGGTGTATCTGGATCGATTGGTTTTCCAGGTTCAAGTGGTTTGTCATCAGTTGGCGGTGTTACTGGTACAAGTTTTTCGTGTACTTTCAACGTTACTGTTTGTGTTGGATCTTGACCTTCTGTATCCTTATCTTTATCGAATTTGTTATTAATATAGTTTACTACTTCATCTCTATTATCAATCACATATCCGCGTTTTTCTAACTCTGCTATTTTAGCTGTTACTGATTCAGTTGGAATTTGATCTCCAGTTTTACCGTTGATGTTTACATAATCAGCTGTTAATGGTGTTTCTGTTGTTCCGTCAACCTTAACCACTTTCACCAATGCTTTTTGTGGATTTCCTTCATAAGTAATCGGTGTATCCTCACCTGGTGTTGTTGGTACTGGTGGCACCTTGTATCCATTTTCTGGATGGTTTGGATCAACTGGTACTAATGGTGTTCCACTTGGTGTCTTAGGTGTATAACCTGGCACATATGGAATTACTGGTGTGTTTGGTTCAACTGGTGTTCCTGGCTGTGGATATTCTGGTTCTCCTGGTTTAGTTGGATCAGTCGGATGGTTTGGATATGGTTTTGGATCGAAATTCGTTCCTGTTGGAGGTGTTACTCCTGCCGGTGGTGTTGGCACCCATGATCCTAACTTCGTATATACCACATTTAGGTTTTGATTTTCAGAGGTTGCTGTTAAGTTTTCACTTGCTGCTACACTTGTTCCATCTGCTGATACCAATCCATCTGCTGAGCCTTGATTAGCTTTTAAGATGTATCCCTTAACCACAGGTGATGTTACTTCGTCGAATGTTGTGTCATTTGATGTCCATGCTACATTAGGATCAACAACGTCACCCGTTACGACATTAACTTTCAAACTACGAGTAAATGTTACTTTGTCTGTTGCTTTGTTAGCTACTTCTTTGTCTGTACCATCTTCTACATAAGTTATTGTACGTGTAACATGTTTAGTCGTTGCCAGTTTACCAATTAATTCTTTCGTCCATTTTGGTCCGTTTGGATTTTCTGGATCAATTGGTTGTCCTGGTTCTGGTTTTGGATTGTCGTCACCTTGTGGATTTGTTGGTTCAAATGGTGGGACATCTACCACTTTTGGTTTCACTGTTACTTCGAAAGTTTGATCAACTGTTTTATCTTTATCGAAGTTTCTACCTGTCTCTGTTGTGAATCCGTCAGTTACTAATTCATATCCAAGAACTTTCAATTCTGCAAGCTTATTCGCTGTTGTATAGTTAATTGTAGTTCCCGAATCACCTGTTAGTTCTTCTGTATGAAGAACTGTAGTTGTTCCTTCAACAACATATTTTACTATAGCTTTTTGAGTATCTGCTTCATACGTAATCGGCGTATCGTTACCTGGTGTTGTTGGTACTGGTGGCACCTTGTATCCATTTTCTGGATGGTTTGGATCAACTGGTTCTAATGGATTTCCATTTGGTGTCTTAGGTGTATAACCTGGAACATATGGAATCACTGGTGTGTTTGGTTCAACTGGTGTTCCTGGCTGTGGATATTCTGGTGTTCCAGGTCTTGTTGGATCAGTCGGATTGTTTGGATATGGTTTTGGATCGAAATTCGTTCCTTCTGGTGGTGTTACACCTGTTGGTGGTGTTAATACCCATGATCCTAACTTCGTATATACCACATTTAGGTTTTGATTTTCAGAGGCTGCTGTTAAGTTTGCACTTGCTGCTACTCTTGTTCCATCTGTTGATACCAAATTACCTTGTGAGTCTTGATTTGATTTTAAGATGTATCCTTTTACTACTGGTGATGTTACTGCTTCGAATGTTGTGTCATTATCTTTAGCTGTCCATTCTCCATAAGTAATCTCACCTGTTACTACGTTAATCTTAGCTTCACGTGTGAATGTAACTTTGTCAGTTTTCGACTCAGTAGTTTCTTTACCCTTATCCGTATATGGTAGCTTAGTTCCTGATTCGTCAACATAATTAATTATACGTGTTACTTCTTTTGTAGTTTTCGCGTTCTTAACTTTATTGATTAAATCCTCTGTCCATACTGGTGTGTTTGGATCAACAGGAGTATTAGGATCTACAGGCACATCTGGATCAATTGGTTTTCCAGGTTCAAGTGGTTTTTCTGGTGTTGGCGGTGTTACTGGTACAAGTTTTTCATGTACTTTCAACGTAAATGTTTGAGTTGGATCTTCTCCATCTGTGTCCTTATCTTTGTCGAATGGATTTTCACCAATTGCTGTTAGTACATCTTGCTTATTATCAACTATATAGCCACGTTTTTCTAACTCTGCTATCTTAGCTGTTACTGTTCCAGTTGGAATTTCTTCTCCTGTTTTACCAGCGATAGGTACATTATATTCTGTTAATGGTGTTTCTGTTTTCTTATCACCCTCACCTTCAACCTTAACTACTTTCACCAATGCTTTTTGCGGATCTGCCACGTACGTAATTGGTGTATCCTTACCTGGTTTTTCCGGTATTTCTGGAACCTTGTATCCTTTTTTAGGATCTTTTGGATCTACCGGTTTTAATGGTACTAGCGGATTTGTCTTAGGATCCACTGGTTGTGTTGGATCTGTAGGTATTCCCGGTGTGTACCCTGGTTCGTATGGAATTACCGGTAATTCTGGAGTTTTTGGTTTTTCAGGAGTTCCTGGTGTTTCACCACCTGGATTCACTGGTGTTCCATCCGGATTTTCCGGTGTTGTTGGATAATCTGGATATTTAGGTTTTGTTGGATCTTTTGGATCGTTTGGATATGGAATTGGTGTTGAATCTTTTCCTGGTATCTTCGGTACCCATGATCCTAACTTAGTGTATACAACTTCTCTAGTCATATTCGTTACTTCGCCATTTTCATTTGGCGCTGCTGGTGCATCTGTAACTTCCTTAAAATCTGCTACGTATCCAGCTAATACTGGAGTTTTTACTGGTGAAAAACTTGTAGCTGTATGCGTATCATCTGCAGTTGCTGTCCAACCACTATAAGTAACTGTTTTGCTAACTAAGTTATATGTTGCAGTACGTTTGTATAATACTTTGTCTACCTTTGTAGGTTGTGCATCTGCAATTTTTTCCCCGTCTGCAGTTTCTTTTTTAAAGTAATTAATTGTTCTTGTTACTTCTTTTGTAAGATCTGACTCTTTTAATCCTTCTGCTGGCCATTTTGGTCCTTCTGGAACATCAGGGTCAACCGGTGTATCTGGAGTTGGTGGAGTTGTTACTGTTACTACTTTTTCTCTTACAGTTACATTATACACCTGACTTGGGTCTTGTCCGTCAGTATCAGTCACAGAATCGATTGTTTTATCTCCATTAGTAAATGTATCACTTACAATCTCATACCCAGCATTTTTCAGTTCTGTGATTTTTGTATCTACTTCTGTTGAAGAGAATGTCTCTCCTACATTACCAGAAAGCGTAATATCATCATATCCTGTTAACGCTTCTGTTGTTGTCTCAGATACTTGTTTCTTGAAGTGAACGAGACCTTTACCTGTTGCAGGTGGTGTGTATTCTTCATATACAAACGTTACTGTTGCTAGGCTATCAGATAAAGTTCCTGTTTCAGCAGCAGAAGTTCTCAATCTTCCATTATCAAGAGTACCATCCTCTAATGATCTTTTCAGTATATATTGTTTACCATCACTAGTTGTAATCGTGTTTAATTTTTTATCGGTAACGTTATAGTTTGTATAACGTAGTCCGCTATCGACAGCAAGGTATGTTCCATCTTCTCCTTTTTTACCTAAGTCAGTCTCTTTTTGATGTTCTTTAGTATTATCAAGTGTTAATACATTTCCAGATACATCTTGATACTTAACTTTAACATCTCCTGACAGCTGAGATTTTATTTCAGATGTCTTCTTACTCTTGTTGATTTTTTCTATAATTTCCTTTTTCTTATCTTCTGGAAGATTCGACTTACTAATAATTCTTCTTGCTAATTCTTTAGACGGTTCTACCGTATCTTGGATTACTGAGAAATCGGCTAGGATAGGTAAGTTATATTGAAGTCTTGGACTTTGCTTATTAACCCCAACACGTTTTTCATTCTCCGCAAACACTTGCACTTTATAGGATACAACGTCTTTACCTAATGGAATATCTCCTGTTGAGAAGTATCCACCTTTACCTAGTTTGTCCTGATCTCCTTCAATTGCAGTAGTGATTTTTTCTGATAATTTATCATCAGCTAGCACATTTGAACGTGTGACATTATTTTTTTCAACAAAATAGCGCGTGAATTTTGCAAGACCATCTGATTCTTTCTCAGCAAGTTCATTAGTATGATATTTTCCATATTCAGCATCTGGTATTTCAGTTTTTCTAGTTGCTTCCATGTGTGAGCCAAGGATTTTCGCTTCTTTACTACCGTTTCTTGCTTCCGTGTAAGTATAGGCATTTGTGGATCCAATGGCTGATTTTAAGGCAGAGATTTCTTTCTTTAGTTCAATTTTTTTCTCTTCATTAGCAGTATTTAATTCTGCTTCTTTAGCTGCTAGTCTATTCTTTAACTCTTCGCGATGTTTTGTTACTTTTTCTGGATCTGTTTGGAGTTCTAATTGGTCTGTATCTGCATGATAGATAATTTTTTTCGCAGTTGGTAATACAAAATCTAATAATTTAAACACACGATCTGGGTCTTTATCTTTTCGTTCTCCCTCTGAATTTAGTTCACTAGTTTTCACCCATGTTGGGGAGGCTTTTTGCACCTCCGCATCCTTCATTTGTTTTAATTGATTATTAAGATCATTTGCTACAGTTGCATAACCAGCTTGGATCTTAAGTTCTTCTTTAAACTTATTTTTTAGCTTTCCTGTACCTTCTCGTAATTCATCCTTATCGATAGGTAACTCATATATAACGTCTCCTTTTTTAACGAGTTCTTGTTTTGCTTCCTCTTTTAAAGGTTCTAGTTTCTCTCTATCTTTTCTTCTGTCACTCGGATATTTTTCCTTATATTTAGCATCTGCAAGAGTATTGACTTTTTTATCGTACTCACCCTTTAAAATCTTTTTAAGTACTCTATTAACCCCACTTAAATCCACACCTTGGCTGTAGCGTTCTTCGTTCTCTACTACTCCGTCAATTCGGTTGATAGTGTGGTCATAGACAGTTTCTTCAGAATGATCCTTTTTAATAGCTTTAACAACGATACGATAAGTTCCTTTTGACCCTTCAAAGTCTGAGATATATCCCGTTACAAACTCGATTTTCAAACGACTTCCATATGCCGTCGAAAAGGCTGTGAACGTTTTTTCAATCCCATTGAAACCTTCAATATTTGGTGCGTGTTGGAGTATATCTTCCCTATTTTTTACAGGTAAGGAAGCAAGGTTAGCTTTATTCTCCGCACTATTCGCTGTCACTATATCAAATGTAGAGCCATCTTGTGCTTTATCATCTTTATTGGCGATAGTACGTCCTTTGGCAAGCATTAACATATATTTAAAGCGACGGTCTAATGCTTGTTCATGAAGATAGATTCGGTCAAGTGCATCAGAACCGAGCATCCCACCTTCTTGGCGATGTCCATCTTTGTCAGTGTACCAACCAGTAAAGTAACCTTCTTTATTTTTCATCCCAACGGCGAATTTACCAGTTGTACCATCTTTTTTCATAATGGCTGTCCATCCACCAAAGCTACTGATTTCTCTAATTTCACCTGGTTGAAGTTTTTTACCATTTGGATTATTAGTGACGTTCCCACTTTCGTCAAATCGAAGATTGTCTCCTAGAGTATCCATGTTTCTCAAGTATGAACGCTCGTTATTTTGGAAATCATCCGGCATATTTTGGATAATCTTCCACATTTCTTCAACTGTAACAGTATGACCAGGATCGTTGAAACTCAAGTGAGCATTTGGATCATCTGCTCCAGGCTCAGCTCCTTTTGGTATATTTATCCCTGGTTGATCTGTTTGTACTGTAGCCCCCTTACGTTCGGTTAGAGCAGAATTTAATGTTTCGTTATTTTCAGTTGAAGACCCGGCAGGTGTCTCAGTTCCAGTAGAAGTATTAGAAGTTCCGCCAGCAGGAGGATTTTCTACATCTCTTTTTGAACGGCGACCTCTAGTTGTCGAAGTTGATGAAGTTGATGAAGCGTCGAGTTTAGTATAATAAACTATTACATCCTCATTTTCTGTTGTTGATGTAACTTCTTTTGATTCTATAGTTGACTTGTCTGGCGCACCAAAACCATTTACTGTTGGTGAAGTTTGTGCTTCCCATTTACCTGTTGTCCATTCTTCTGTACCTTGTTTACGTGTTAAAGTAACTGTTTGAGTGACTGTAGCAGATACTTCTTTACTTTCATCAGAAGCATCTACATATTTAATGGTACGTGTAATCGTTTTTGTTTCTTCCTTAACAGAATGAACCGCTCCAGCTTGAAGCCCACCTGGATTTTGAGCAGCCACCGCCCCATAGCCAGAGGAAGTCAGACCGTTAGGTCGGCTTGGCTCCGGGTCTGGAGACGGACTAGAGTGACTTGCACCTCCATCAGTATTAGTAGTATTCGTTTCCGCGAGTACCACACCTGCCCCCATGGCAAGGTAAAAAGCACCAATGACGACACTAGCTGCACCGACACTTACTTTTCGAATACTATATTTTAGTTGTTTATCAAATTTACCCATTTCAGACTCCATTTTATATATATATATATATATATATTGTTATGCTATTTTCTGCATGATAGCATACAATCTCATCTAAATATTATACATCAAACAACTGTAAATTTCAAATTTTTTGATTGAAATGAAAGACTAGCAGATAGACTATCTTTTTACCAAAACCAAAGATAGATTAGGAGTCCCTCATCAGTAAACCAACAGTAAAGATGAAGCCCCATCAGCCTTGCCCTGTCGTGTGCATCTGATGGACTTGCTTCCTCCTATCAGCAAGCTCAGTCCTGTGCTTTGAGACCTTCCCAGCTTGCTTTAGGATTTTTACATTTATTTCTTTAAAAATGAGACAATTTGACATTTTTTCTACCCTTTTTCTTATTTTTCCGAATAAATAGATAGAAGCATCAAATTTAGTAAAACTAGATTAAAAAATGTGCTATAATGAAAGGAGAGAAAGTATGACATTACGTCATCCGGGCATCAGCCCGACCAATGACTTGGTTGCTAAGAAAATCTTTAGCAATCCAGAGATCACTTGTCAATTTATTCGCGATATGCTGGACTTGCCAGCAAAAAATGTAACGATTTTGGAGGGAAGCAACATTCATGTCTTGCCTTCCCTACCGTACTCGGCGCAGGATTTCTATACCAGTATAGATGTCTTGGCGGAGCTGGACAATGGTACGCAAGTTATTATTGAGATTCAAGTTCATCATCAGAATTTTTTCATCAATCGCCTGTGGGCTTATCTATGTAGTCAGGTCAATCAAAACCTAGAAAAAATTCGCCAGCGTGAAGGTGATACTCACCAGAGCTACAAGCATATCGCACCTGTTTACGCAATAGCTATTGTGGATAGTAATTATTTCCAAGATGATCTAGCTTTCCACAGTTTTAGCATGCGCGAGGACACGACAGGTGAGGTTTTAACCATTATCAACAATGGTCAGGAAAATCATCTGGTCAAGATGGCATTCTTGGAATTAAAAAAATATAGAGAAACTAGCAAAGATAGTATTCGCAAGCCGTGGTTGGAGTTTTTCGGGAATAAACCCTTTACTCAAGAACCCGAGCGAGCCATCAGCCAAGCAGACCAACTGCTGGACTATAAGAGCTGGTCCGAGGAGGATAGGAAAATGTTTAGTCAACTACGTATGCGCGAAGAACAAGC
>NZ_VMMY01000010.1:0-31914 GCF_013277455.1 Streptococcus sp. 5346 | reverse complement strand
TTTTCCGGTCTGATGTGTTTCTGGTAAGTCATTATTTGTTAATGTTACTTTTCCACCTGTTACGACTTTCTCTCCATTAACACCTGGTAATGTCACTTTTGTGCCATCTGGTACGCCGCTTACTGTTACATCTACATGACCGTCTGTTGGATCTTGGTTGCCTACTGTAAACGTTGGTGTGCCACTTGGTACTAATTTCTTAGGAATTGTGATGTCACTTGTGCCTTCTTTTGGAAGTTTACCTTCTTCTTTCGCGCTTCCTTTTCCTGTCTGAGGTGTTTCTGGTAAGTCATTATTTGTTAATGTTACTTTTCCACCTGTTACGACTTTCTCTCCATTAACACCTGGTAATGTCACTTTTGTGCCATCTGGTACGCCGCTTACTGTTACATCTACATGACCGTCTGTTGGATCTTGGTTGCCTACTGTAAACGTTGGTGTGCCACTTGGTACTAATTTCTTAGGAATCTGCTTATCATCACTCGTTTCTGCCGGAAGTTTTGTTCCTTCTGTTACAGTAACTTTTCCTGTTTGAACTGTATCTTTTAGTTGGTCGTTCTTAATTGTAATTGTTCCATCTTTGACTTTAAACGTTCCATCTATTCCAGGTACAGTAACTACTGAATCATCTGGATAATTAGAATTATCATGACGTTTAATCGTTAGAGTTACATCACCTGTTTTATTATTTTGTGCGTTTACCGTAACATTAGGCGCTGCCGGTGCAACTTTAAGTGTGACATCAACATTTTCTTTAGAACCATCATTGTAAGTAATCGTTACTGGTACATTTCGCTCGCTGTCTGGTGTTAAAGTTGGAGTTCCATTCGTAAATTCTACTGAAGTGATTCCTGCATTTGCATAAGCTTTATTAACATTATTATCTGTAACACCTGTAACACCTGTTGCTCCTGATAAATCAGTTGTTGCGATTGTGTCTGTCGGTTTCTTAATGATATCTGCTTTATTAACAGTATGAGATAATAAAGTATATGACGGTGCATTTTCAGAGTCTACTGCTGAATCTCCTGTACCTTTTGTTCCTTTAGCTGTTATTGTTGTTCCTAATAAATCTTTAGGAATTTCTACTGAATCGCCTCGTACGATTACACCCTCTTTTGGTGTTTCAACTTCCCATCCAGTAGCTTTCTTCACTAGTGTTACAGAACCGTCTTTTAATGGAATTGTAACTTTATCATGGTCTGTTGTTGGAGTTACCTTCAAGTTACCATTTTGCCATTGTGAAACAGTCGGCGCTGTTGGCTGAACTTTAAAGGTTACTTCTCTTTCAATCTTATCTGGTGCGTAGATTTTAATGTTATTTCCTACACCGTCAACAGTTTTAGTATAGATTCCACCTAGACCATAGAAATCTGCTACAGCTTTATATTTTACGATTCCTGGTGTGTCAAATGTAGTAGTTGTTGATACGTTTGCACCATCCTTAGACCAATTAAATGACATATCTCTTGGATAATACTTATCATCACCATCCACATTAGATGCAACTACTGCTTTTACATAGTTATGTGCATCTTTTCCATTTCTCGAATTTGCAGCATCAACTAATTTCGTTCCTAAAGCCACTGTCTCTGGAGTATTTTTCACTTCTACATCTGCAACAATATATTTGAAATTATATGTTTTTTCATTGTTTGATGCATCTTTAACAGTAACTGATGCTTCGTGTTCACCTAATGTTAATGCATCACCAGTTGGAACAATATTATTTTCAGTGACTTGAATTTCTGTTCTACTAGCAAAACTTCCGGTTTTAGTAAAAGTACCAGTTGGCAATCCAGTTGCATTTAGAGATGTGATTGGGTTTGCGTTATCTGTCACTTCAAATGTTGGGTCAAATTTCGCACCACGGAATACGATAAATTTAGGATTTTCTGTACTGTTTTCTTTTAGTTCAACCCCATGTAGTTTAACTTTCGGAGCTTCTTTGTCAGATTTATCTACATTCACTCTAACTACTTCGCTAGTTCCATCAGGGTAAGAAACAGTCGCCTCTACATAGTAGCCTGCATTATCATGCTTAATTGCTCCCTCGTCCTTCATAGTAATGTCTAGACCAGTAGTTCTGTTATTAGCTGCATTACTGATTTTCACGGTACCACGTTCTGCTGTGAACGTAATTGAATTTTTAATTGCAGTAAATTCATCCGCGGTTACTTTTGCACCATTTGCTGTAACATCTTTATTCAACAGTTGCGTTCCCACTGTCGGTGTGTATTTCGCTGCTTGTGTTAAGATTTTGAACGTAACTTGATTTGAGTTTCCTTGAGTGTCTATTTCATTTGTCGCCGCATCTTTTGCTTGTACATAACGAGTAATAACATCATTATTACGCCATGCAGTTGTTCCATTTAATTTCGCAACTGTACCTGTAATCGTAACAGGTTTCGGTGCATCTATCTCTGTATTGTCTGCGCGAACAACTTCATTATTAGTAACTCCTGATCCAAGTCCTAAAGTGTAATCTCTCTGACTTTGATCTGAAATCCTAACTTCTAATAACTTACCTGAGTTATCTGTTACACTACCGACAGTAATATCTGTAGTTTCAGTTGGTGTTACATAAACAATTTGTTTACCACCTTCAACTACTTTTTCTCCAGTGCTAGGATTAGCATCAGGTTGGAATACAAACTTCGGTCTTTCTGTATCCCCTGCTGGAGAAGTTCCATTTGTTATATCACTTTCTACACGATCAGCCTGAGTAGATCCTGCTGTTACAGATTTTGCCGTTACTGTTTGATTATCTTTCACCGCACGGTCTTTAATTGTAACTACACCCGTATTTCCATTGATTGTGACACCATCTGCTGGTGCATTAGTTAAGCTCCATGTACTACCTGTTTTCGTTGCTGTAATATTTTGTGTAGAACCATTTGGATGGATATAAGTGAAGTTTAATGTATTTACATTCGTCTCATTTGCTGGCGTGATTGTAACATCCCCATTTACTGGCGTTATTGTTGGAGCTGTTGGTTTTACAACAAAATTAATAGTTTTCTCCATATAACGACGCCCATTAAGTTGACTATCGGTATTCCCTGTTACTACTTCACTTACTTCATTTGTTCCAGCATAACCTACTGGGAAATAAGCTCTTGCTTTTACAACATAACGACCTGGGGCATCAGGCAACTTAGAAATAACCGTGTTCGTAGTACTATCCACCATACGGAATGTCATTCCACTAGGGAAATTATCTCGACGATTCGTACCATCATTCACTGTTAAATAATTATTCGCATCTTCAAGATTTTGCCCTGCTGTAGCATTCACTGTAATGGATGGCTGATTTGGTTGCGTTGAACGCGCTTCTTCAAAATCTAAATCCAACACTCTTAGACGGAATTTTAATTCTGCTTGGTTACCAGAATTTACATCACCATTTTGTGCATCAGATACCTTCAGAGTTACAACAGTATCACCTAGTGTTGCATTTGAAGCTACAACTCCTGTTATCGTGTGTCGTCCTTGCGATTGTTCTGTTTTTCCAGTTTCTGTTAATTGATTATTAGTTCCTCCAAATGTTACGCCGCTTGGTAAACCACTTATATATTTAAGATTCACTCGACCTGTTGTCTCATTATCATAAAACGACAATGGTAGATTTAATTTTGCTCCACGGAAAATCGTCACCATTGGAGATGTATTAGCATCTGTTTTTAACTCTTCTACAGTATTATTCCACGTCACATTTGTTAACTTAACTGTTGGAGCTACGTTATCTTGAACATTGAAAACAACAGCACGAGGGGTATTAGCTGGATAATAAATAGTATGTTCCACATTATCAATCGTCTTCTTAACTGTATTAGATTGTGGGAAAGTTGCTGTTGCATAATACTTACTAACTGTACCTGCTTCAGATAATACTGTACTATTAGGTGCATATCCAAAAGTTGTAGAATCGAACCACTTGTACGTTACTCCATCAGGTAGATACTTAGACGCTTCAGTTCCTGTATTGTTATCAACCACTTTTAGATAATTTTGTGCATTACCTAGTGTAGAATTAATAGCTACAGTTTTCGGCGTATCTTTAGCTTGTACATCAACCACACGATATTTGAATTTATATGTTGCACTATTACGACCATCATTTGCAACCACAGTTGCAGTACTTTCTCCAAACGGAGCGTCAGTTGCTACAGTATTTTCTGGAATTGTATAGCTTAAATCCTTACTTCCACTTGTCGAAACATTTCCCACACCATTAGGAAGACCTGTAATGGATAATGTGACATTATTCTTATCATCTTGAACTCTAAATGTAGGATTGAAGTTTGCTCCACGATAAATAATAAAACGATTATCATCCGCATTTGTTGTTAATGCTTTTCCGTTAATTGATACTGTTGGCGCTACACTGTCAGGCACTTCTGTTGGTGTAACAGGTTCACTAAGCGCTGAATCAACTGTCCCATTGTTACTTGTTACAGTTGTTTTAGCTGTAATCGCTGTTGACGGTAATGCTCCAGAAACATTAACAGTAGCTGTTCGACCACTTGTTGTTCCTGTTCCGATAACTGTATTACCACTATATAATGTTACTGTAGAACCATTAGGAACTCCATCTTGTACAGTTACAACTACATTTTGTCCTTTTTCCCCTGCTTTTTCATTAACTGAACTTTGCTCAATTACAGGTGTTTTAGGTATAACTTTTAGTGTTGCAGTTGCCGAATTTGATGAATTATCAGAATATGTTGCAGTCACATTATACTTAAATATTCCTGCAGTACTTGTACTCGGTTGTCCATTTGTCCAATTCCAACGCATACCACCAGGAAAGTTTTTAGTATCATCATTTCGAACTACAAAATCTGATGCTACAGGATTACTTACATCTCCAAGAGAATCCCCAACTGTTTTTGTAACTTCTTTCCCTTTTATAGGATATAATTGCTTATCTGGTCTGGTTTCCAATCTCGTTCCAGTAGCAGCATACACATATGCCTGAAGCGCATTTGTAGCAAGTCCCGCTTTAGCAGTTACGGCTATTGTCCCCGCTGTTTGGGCTTGTGTATCCGTAACATTATCTCTCAAACGAACCTTAATATGAAATTTATAGGCATAATTTTGCTTAGATGATATAGTTAACAGATGAGAATAAGACGCCCTAGGATAAGACCCATCAGAATTTTTAATAATACGATTTAGGTCCTCATTACCTTCCAATTGTTTCAACATTTGTTGTCTCTGATCATCTCTGGTTGGACCACCACTCATCTGAAAAAGACCACCTGCATCTCCCCATAGGCTTTGTGAGCCTGAATCCTGATAACTATTACTTGCCAATCTCTCCAACGGGACTGTATATCTTTCACCTACTCTAGTAAAATTATTAGGATTATGAGAAAGTCTTCCTGTTGCTCCTGCATTTTTTTGATAACGTTCGTAATAAGCATCAGAAATAACTCCTACAGGATAACTACCACTACTATACAAAAGATCACGAGGTGGGTAGAACCAAAATGCATTTTTGGTAGCTCCACTCAAAGCTATACCATCATTTTGGAAGTAAACATCATAAGTAATATATTTCTTACCGCCTTCTTGGCTATATTTTGCCGTCATGAATGTTTTATCAATTGTTCGGATACGTTCATCAGTAGTTGTTCCACCACCACTATTTTTTCCTCTGAGATATACTCTTTAACATTGTACAACGGACCTTCTACTCGTACATCATCCGCTCTAAATCGAACTCCTTCACCCATACTTAGACCATTACGTGAGTCATGAGATCCAGTATTAGCAATCGTATTTTTGCCTTCTTTTACTACTTTTTCAGGAGCGCCAAGCTTAGGCATTGAAGATAATATAAACAATTTATCGCTAAGAGTTTTAGCTACCGCATCTACTTCAGCTTGTGTCAACTCATTATTATTTAATGCATTTTTAGCATTTTCTAAATCTGCTTGGATTGCAGCAAGGGTTGAAGCTGGAGCTTTTTCCTTGTTGACTTTATCCAAGAGTTCTTGAACTTTTGTAATATTAGCCTGTAATTTAGTCTTATCTAGTGTTTGTTTCTCTGCCACTTTATCACCACTAGCATCTTCAGTTACAGCTTTGGTGCTAGTAGATGTGCCGTTAGTTAGAGGATTAGCCTCTAGGGCTTCTTGATTTTCAGCTGGTTCTTCTATTTTCTCAGTTTTCTTAGCTACCTCAACTTTTTCAGTTTCCTTGATTTCCTCATTTTTTGATGTTGGAGCAGGCTCTATCAGAGGCGCTTCCTCCTCATTTGGATTCGGTGCGCCTATGGTAGGTTGGTTTTGAGTATCTACAGCATCCGCACTAACGGCATGCGTACCTAAAAACATCAGTGCTGCTACAGCTACTGAAGCCGCACCAAAGCTATACTTACGAATAGAATAGCGCAAGACCTTATCACTTTGATGACGTTTAATTCGACTTAATGACTTATTTTTATGTTCCATTTTCCCTCCTAAGAGCAATATAATATAGAAAAAGCAATTTTTATAACTTCAATTCAAAAAAGAGTTAAGTTATAAAAATCACTATGATGACTAGTATTTGCTAATAACATCACAGCTATCACAGCTATCACAGCTATCACAGCTATCACAGCTATCACAGCTATCACAGCTCAATTATACCAGTTTTACTATTTTTAATCAAATATAAACCAGTTTATTCTATCAAACAGTTCAAAATATATAATTTTTATACAGCGATTATTATATTATACTTATGATAAATCACTCCCTATTATCACATATCATAGTAGCTGATTCATAGTCGTTGAATCTAGTAGAAAATCCGTCTCAAAAATATTGAATGATATCTAGGCAATTTCATATGACATACTCTATATCTCAGATTGGTAAATGCATTCATAACGAACATATTGAGAACTTCTTTTGGCACTTTAAAACTGAGAATTCGGAGTTGAAACAACACAATTTTTTAGATGTAGTGCATTGAATCTATAATAGTACAATACAGCTTCTAATTTATGTTTAGAAATTTTTTCTAAATACCTTAATCTATTTGTGCATATTTTATTTCAATCCACTATATCTTGGTACGAATATTAATATCTACTTTTTCAAAAATACAACAACAGCCTTGTACCTCTTGAAATGAGGAACAAGGCTGTTGTTTAATATTTCATTGTCCACTTAACAATGAACCGTTCATATTTTGACTAAATTTTTAGTCTTCTTTTTTCTTTCCAAGAGCAAGACCGAGACCACTTAGAATACCAAGAAGTCCTAGAGAGGCAAGAGTCGCATTTGATTCTGTTCCTGTATTTGGCAATACATTTTGAGACTCATTTGATTTGGCTGTTGTATCGTTCGCTGTTTCCCCTACTTGTCCACTTGGAGTCATTTTCTCAGGTTCACGTTCCGTATTATCAGATTGCACTGGTTGAGGGTTATTAGATTCTTGGTTACTAGATTCATAGTTATTAGATTCATGATTACTAGTTTCATAGTTACTAGTTTCATGATTATTAGATTCATGATTACTAGTTTCATGATTACTAGATTCATGGTTACTAGATTCATGATTACTAGTTTCATAGTTACTAGTTTCATGATTACTAGTTTCATGATTACTAGTTTCATGATTATTAGATTCATGGTTACTAGATTCATGGTTACTAGATTCATGGTTACTAATTCCTATTAATCTATTAGATGAAACTTTTTTGAAGATGTGTTTAACAGTATGCTTTTCTTCATCTTTTTCTGTTCTTAAAAAGACATATTCTTCGATTTCACCCGCTTCTAATGCCTCGTTAGCACCACCTAGTGTAGATGGTTCTTTGACATCCGCTGGTTTTAGATCATTATCATTCTCATCAACCCACTTAGTGATAAGAAGTGCAGGTGTATCCAATTTAGCTGTTTCTAAAATATACTCCTTATAAATTAGAACACTTATATCCTCAGTAATATTTCCTGTATTTGGTTCAACTCTATAAGTAGTTACTGTCTTAACAACATGATCTCCATCCTTAGAATCTACTACTTTATCCTTAGCTGGAACTTTAACAATCGTATTAGTTGGTTCTTTCGTACGAACTGGTTTTCCTACAGTTGGGGTAATTTCCCCTGTTGTTGGATTTACTCTGTAGGTTGTTGTGATAGTGTCTTCACCATCTTCACCTTTAACGGTAATTGCTTCAGCACCTTTTTCTTTCGTATCATCTTTTTCGTAAACTACTGGAGATGGTACCACCCTCTTCTCAACCGTTGCTTCTTTCCTTGTTCCGTAAGTCGTTACTGTTGTAGGAGTTACCTTACCTGTTTTGGGATTAACTTCATAAGTTGTAGTGTTGATAACTTCACGACCTTGGTCATCCTTATTACGTTCAACCTTAGTTTTAGCTCCAACCTTAACTATTGTTTTACCAGCTGGGGTGACCACTGTATCAAGATGCTCTGTGATATGACCGTCGTTTGAATCTACATCGTAAGTGCTTGTAGTAACTGTTTTACCTTTTTCACCCTCCGTACGCTGATCTGGTGTACCAAAGTCACGAGTGTCATCTTTTTCATAAACCACTGCGGGATCAATTGGTGTTTCTACTACTTTATCCTTAGCTGCGACTTTAACGATTGTTTCTGTTGGATTTACTATTACTGGCTCTCCTGCAGTTGGAGTAACTTCCCCATTGTCTGGATTTACTGTGTAAGTCGTTGTGGTGGTCTTACTTCCATCTTTTCCTGGGACAGTAATATTGTCTTGACCTTTTTCTCGACTAGTATCTTTTTCGTATTTGACTGGAGATGGGATTGTTTCTACTTCTACTTTATCCTTCGCTCCATTTTCTTTAAAGGTTTCTTTTGTTGTATGCTCTATTATGTTTCCATTATCTGGATTTACTGTATATGAAGTTGCTGTCTTCACAATGTTATTTCCATCTTTAGAAGTTACTACTTTATCTTTCGCTGCTACTTTAACGATAGTAGTTGTTGGATTTACTATTACTGGCTCTCCTACATGTGCAATAGCTTCTCCACTGTTTGGATCTACTGTGTAAGTCGTTGTGGTTGTCTTACTTCCAGCTTTTCCTGGGACAGTAATATTATCTTGACCTTTTTCGCGACTAGCATCTTTTTCGTATGTTACTGGGGATGGGATTGTTTCTACGTCTACTTTATCCTTCAATCCGTTTTCTTTAAACGTTGCTTTTGTTGTATGCTCTGTGATGTTTCCATTGGTTGGATTTACTGTATAGGTAGTAACTTCTTTGACAATGTTATCTCCATCTTTAGAGTATACTACTTTATCTTTCGCTGCTACTTTGATAATTGTATCCGTTGGATTTACTATTACTGGCTCTCCTACATTTGGAGTAACTTCCCCATTATTTGGATTGACTGTGTAGGTCGTTGTCGTTGTCTTACTTCCATCTTCTCCTGAGACAGTAATATTAGCTTGGCCTTTTTCGCGACTAGCATCTTTTTCGTATTTTACTGGGGATGGGATTGTTTCTACTTCTACTTTATCCTTAGCTGGAACTTTAACAATCGTATTAGTTGGTTCTTTCGTACGAACTGGTTTTCCTACAGTTGGGGTAATTTCCCCTGTTGTTGGATTTACTTTGTACGTTGTTGTGATTGTATCTTCACCATCTTCACCTTTAACGGTAGTTGCTTCAGCACCTTTTTCTTTCGTACCATCTTTTTCGTAAACTACTGGAGATGGTACTACTATCTTCTCAATCGTTGGTTCTTTCCTTGTTCCGTAAGTAGTTACTGTTGTAGGAGTTACCTTACCTGTTTTGGGATTAACTTCATAAGTTGTAGTGTTGATAACTTCACGACCTTGCTCATCCTTGCTACGCTCAACCTTAGTTTTAGCCCCAACCTTAACGATTGTTTTACCAGCTGGGGTGACCACTGGGTTACCAACCTGTTCTGTGACTGTTCCATTATTTGGATTAACATCATACCTTGTAGTCGTTACAGATTTTCCTTTTGTTCCTTCTCTACGTTCGTCTGGTGTACCGAAGTCACGAGTGTCATCTTTTTCATAAACCACTGCGGGTTCAATTGGTGTTTCTACTACTTTATCCTTAGCCGCAACTTTAACGATTGTATCTGTTGGATTTACTATTACTGGCTCCCCTACATTTGGAGTAACTTCCCCATTGTCTGGATTTACTGTATAAGTCGTTGTGGTGGTCTTACTTCCAGCTTTTCCTGGGACAGTAATATTATCTTGACCTT
Organism: Streptococcus sp. 5346; assembly: GCF_013277455.1. GTDB lineage: Bacteria > Bacillota > Bacilli > Lactobacillales > Streptococcaceae > Streptococcus. The sequence continues at coordinate 21,685 of NZ_VMMY01000010.1, read as the reverse complement.
TTTCGCGACTAATATCTTTTTCGTATGTTACTGGGGATGGGATTGTTTCTACTTCTACTTTATCCTTCGCTCCCACTTTTACAACTCTAGCTATTGGTAGAGTTACGACTTCTGGTTTGCCTTTTGATGGAGTTAGGGTTCCATTTACTGGATTTACGCTATAGGTTGTGGTGACTTTAGTTTTTCCTGATTTCCCTGGAAATTGAACGGTATCAGTACCTTTTGGACTGTTCACATCTTTTAAATAAACTGGTTTGGGTTCAACTGAATTATACTCAACTATATCCCTCGCGCCACCTCTATTGACTACTTCTTCCTTCTCAGTCGAAGTAAGACTGCCGGTTTTTGAGTTTACTGTGTAACTTGTTGTCTTCTTAACAACGTCGTCTCCTTTTTTAATGTATTCTACTTCATCCTTGGCTGCGACTTTGACAACTGTTTCTATTGCCGGTTGCTGAACTACTGGTTGTCCTACATGTGCAATCAGATCTCCAGTGTTAGGATTTACACTATAAGTTGTAGTTACTGTACTAGTACCTGGAGTACCAGATACTGTGACTTTTGCTCCTTCTTTAGCCCTTGTGGCATCTTTTTCATAACGTACACTTGGCTGAAATTGGGTAACGACAACTGTAGACTTGGCTCCATCTTTCTTAAACATTTCATCAAGTGTATTGTTAGTAATCTGTCCTGTATCAGAATCTCTCATACTTACAGTTGTTGACTTAATGATATCATCTCCGCGTTTACTATATACAGTAGTTTCTCCAACTTTTTCTACAGATTTAATAGTTGTAAGTTTTGGATTTTGATATCCAGTTGCATCTAAAGAAATACGTTTCCCAGATATAAATTCTGGTCTTCTATTAATCATATCGGCTTCAAAATAGGAACGAGAACTGTGTCCACCGCTAGTTGATCCAACATTTATCACAACATCACTATCATTGCTGACGCCTTTTCTTATCGTCGAATCATTATCAACAATATAATGAGTCATTTTACCAGACTTGGCTATTTTTTTGCTATCTAAACCTTTTTGCCAAAATTCACGACCAGAAACCAAACTCGTCACTACTTTTGGGGCATTAAAGGTTGTTCCTTTTTTTAATACATTATTATAAAAGTTTCTATAAGCCAACTGCTCTTTAGGAGACATGACTCTGCTGTCAGAATATGCCAGCTGATAAGCTTCAACCATTGCCCGTTGTACTAAATATCCTCCTAAAGAATGACCTGTCAAATAAAGATTGGTGATACTCTTATCTTTAGCCAGTTCACGCATGATATTTTCTGCATCTATCCCTTGCTGAGGATTGCTTCCTAATCCAAGTGTTACATCAGCTCCTATATCCTTCGCATCACTTGTTCCACGAAAGGCTAATACTTGTGCAGTTCCATTTGGTAAATATAAGAAATCACTCTTAGTTTCATACAAGACAGCATCTAGTCCACTGGAGGTATGGTAACTTTTCTTCCTTTCCCAATAAGGCCCCAATTCCTTATTCATCATCATATACTCATAACGTGGTCTACTGTCACCATTCTTTTTATACAACTCTGACTCTGTTAAGGGTCTCTTATGATCCAGCACTCTATCAATATAATTATCATCACGGTAGGACAATTCCATGAACATAATCATATCGCGCTCACTGACATTCCATTTTAATTTTTCATCGGGTTTTTCGTTACTGTCAATAATACCATCACCATCAGTATCTTCTAATAAGGGATGACTATTATAGCCTACATACTTTTTCCCGCCTTTTTCATAAATATAAAGTTCTTCTTTATCCTTCAAGTAATCATTATCTGTATAGGCTTCTGGACTTAACTTAGGGCCGTTTAACAATAAACTATCAAGCTTATTACCTTCTGAACCGATTACTCCTGCTTTTATTTGCTTAGCATACTCATCAGTTAATTCATACTTTTTAACCTCGGAAGTATTTGATGCTGCTCTCACCGCTGGTGTGCTTGATCTGTCTTCACCCGCCACGAAATCCCTTGTGGTCAAGCTATTATTTTCCTTATCCCCAGATGTGCCGGGTTCTGTAGTCCTTGTAGATTCGATTGGAACATCTCTGGTATCTAACTCAGAAGAAGGATTATTTTGATTATCTGATATAGGTTGTACTGCTTCTCTTTTCTCCACAGAAGGTAGAGAATTTTCCGTAGAAGCAAGCACTCCCTGAGATGGTGTAAACAAGGCAATTCCTATTAATACAGAAGCCACTCCAACAGAAAACTTTCGAATCGAAAAACGTTGACGTTTATTAAAAATATCTTTCATTTTACCAACTTTCTTTCTAGCTATTTTTTACAAAATAGAGGCTTCTAATATTTTCCCTTAACAGAATACTAAATCGTTTCTTGACTAAAATTTTAGAGCTTTTCCTCTACTTTATCATAAACTACCACATTAATTTCTAATCATAGAAAAATGGATGGCTTCATGTTAATAAAATATCAGTAAAATATAAAAAAATGTAAATATTTTACTTTCAACACTGCCATTATACCATAAAAAATCATAACACTCATGTGTTTTAAAAAAGGTTTGTCGAAAAGTCTTTATACTCAATAAAAATCAAAGAGCAAACTAGGAAACTAGNNTTTGAAGAGATTTTTGAAGAGTATTAAAATCAAAAAACGCATAATATCAAGTCTTGAAAAACCTTGATACTATGCGTTTGATTGTGGGAAGATCTACTTCATTTTCTCCTAAAATTTAGTTTTTGCCCAGTCTCATCAAATCTAGATTTTTTCTTCTTTGATATCAATCACAATCTCTTCTAATTCATCAAGAGTTTCGGCCTTTTCTTGCCATTGCTCCTTGAGATTATTAAATCGATCTTTTGATGCTTCTGTCGCTTGAAAAGCATAGGATTTAGCTTGAGCAAGGACACTGTCCACAGTGATTTCACCTGACTCAACCTGTTCTTTGGTTTTCAGAACAAAATCTGTAGCCTGCTCCTTAACTTCTGTCAGTTTTTCACAGACCTGCTCCTTGGCATACTCTGGATCTTCTCTCAAATCATCCAGAAAATCTTGAGCCTGACTGCAAACTTGTTTGCCCTTGTCGCTTGTTAAAAACAAGGCAAGAGCTGCACCTGAAACGGTTCCTAAAAGGATAGAAGATAATTTACCCATAAGGATTCTCCTTTTTTATTTTTTTAAAAATTTACTTGCAAGACGAAGAGCTGACAAACTTGCACCAGTCTTGAGTGTTTTTGAACCTGCTGATGAAGCTTTCTTACTCAAGACACGCGCATGGTCATTGAGGTCTGAAACAGATAGAGATAAATCTGCAACAGCATTAAAGAGTGGATCAATCGTTGCCACCTTGACATTGATATCATCTGCCAAGACATTGACCTTAGACAGCAATTCATTGGTATGATGCAAGGTCACATCCACATCTGAAGTTAAGGTTTTAATCGTCTTCTCTGTTTCATCGATAACACGTCCAAGCTTTTGCACAGTAATGATTAGATAGACCAAAAAGACAATCAAAGCTAGGGCAACAAGAATATATGCAACTTCTAACATTTAGTTTTCCTCCTCTGTAATATAGTAAGGGGCCTTCTTTCGATTTTGGTAAAGAATGATAAAAATACCCAGTCCGATAAGGACAACTGATAGCCATTGAGATACTCGAAGGCCAAAGAACATGAGACTATCTGTCCGCATACCTTCGATGACCATACGACCGAAACCATACCAAATCAAGTAGAAAGCAGTGATATGGCCTCGTCTGAGACTCTTCCATTTTCTTCTGACAATCAGAATCAAGACAAAGCCAAGTAGATTCCATAGAGACTCATAAAGGAAGGTCGGTTGACGGTAGCTCCCCTCTATATACATCTGGTCACGAATAAAGCCAGGTAGATAATCCAAATTATCCACTGCTGCACCATAGGCTTCTTGGTTAAAGAAATTACCCCAGCGACCCAAACTTTGAGCAATCATGACGCTAGGCGCCGCGATATCTAGGAAATCCCAAGTGTTAATGAGTTTACGATCAGCAAAGATATAGAGGACAAGAGCCCCTGTAATCAAACCGCCATAAATGGCCAAACCACCATTCCAAATGGCAAAAATTTCTCCTACATTCTGACTATAGTAATCCAAACGGAAAATAACATAGTAGAGACGAGCTCCTAAAATAGCCAAGGGAAAGGCTATCAAGATAAAATCTAAAATATCGTCTGGTATGATCTTCTTTCTAGGCGCTTCTTTCATGGTCAAATAAACCGCAAGAATCAAGCCTGTCACAATACACAAGGCATACCAACGAATGGCTAGAGGGCCTAGTTGAATAGCAATTGGATCAAGCATTAGACACCTCATTTCGAGCGATGAGACTTGTCAGCCGTTCTTCGAACAAACGGGTCGCATCAAAGCCCATTTCCTTGGCACGATAATTCATGGCAGCTGCCTCAATCACGACAGAAATATTACGACCTGTTTTAACTGGAATACGGATACGAGGAATGGCTACGCCAGAAATTTCTAATTCCTCTGGATTGTTGCCAAGACGATCAAAGGTCTTATGCGTATCGTAATTTTCCAAATAGACAGCAAGCTGAACCTGTGAAGAATCCTTGACAGCACTGGCACCGTAGAGACTCATGACATCGATAATCCCAACCCCACGAATTTCAATCAAGTGTTTCAAAATTTCAGCTGGTTCACCCCAGAGAGTAATCTCATCCTTGGCAAAGATATCAACACGGTCATCGGCTACCAAACGGTGACCACGTTTGACGAGTTCCAGACCTGTCTCACTCTTACCAATTCCACTATCTCCCTGAATCAAGACGCCCATCCCATAGATATCCATCAAAACCCCATGAACACTGGTACGTTCTGCCAAACGAGAATCCAGATAGCTAGATAACTCTCCAGACAAACGACTAGTAGCTGTACGGCTGGTTAAAATGGCAATCTTACATTCTCTGGCTGCCTTTAACATTTCCTCTGGAACCACCAAACCACGGGCAACAATGACCGCAGGTGTCTCAGGTAAAAACATTTTTTTCAAAACTTCATAACGGCTGTTGGAAGGCATGCTGATCAGATAAGACCACTCCTTCATCCCCAAAAGTTGAATCCGCTCTGGCGTATAGTAGTCAAAGTAGCCTGTCATTTCAAGACCAGGTCGCGTAATATCCGCTGTATTGATTTCCTTTTCAAGCAATTCTGGTTCGCCATAGACAATGTCTAGTCTAAGCTTTTCAATCACTTCTTTTACTAAAACCGACATCATTTCCTCCTTCAATCGAGTTCTTTTTACTATTATATCAAATTGTAGGAGGATATTTCAGATTTTTGCAGGCTTTGGAGTATTTATTTATACTCAATGAAAATCAAAGAGCAAACTAGGAAACTAGCCGTAGGTTGCTCAAAACACTGTTTTGAGGTAGCAGATAAGACTGACGAAGTCAGCTCAAAGCACTGCTTTGAGGTTGTAGATGAAACTGACGAAGTCAGTAACCATATCTACGGCAAGGCGACGTTGACGTGGTTTGAAGAGATTTTCGAAGAGTATTAAAAGAAAAAGGACTAGATTTCTCCAGCCTTTCATTTCAAATTAGAATTTTTTACGTTTACGAGCTGCTTCTGATTTACGTTTACGTTTTACAGAAGGTTTTTCATAGAATTCACGTTTGCGTGTTTCTTGAAGAGTACCAGCTTTAGTAACCGCACGTTTGAAACGACGAAGTGCGTCGTCAAGAGATTCATTCTTACGTACTACTGTTTTAGACATTTTTTTCACTCCCTTCAAGTTCAAGATCTATTCTATTTTACACGTAAAAGGAATAATTGTCAAGAAAAAATCCGGTTTAATTTTGATTTTTTCTGCCATTTATACAAGTCTTGAAAGCGTTCAATAAAACATACTGAACGGTTTTGCTTTTTATTTTTCAAGTAAGCTGAGCGCTTCAGCATCCGCAATAATGGTCACATCAGGGTGATTTTGTAAGCTACTTGCTGGTAGAGACTCAGTAACTGGGCCAGACACTGTTCCGGCAATGGCTTCTGCTTTCGACTCACCGTAAGCAAAAAGAATAATAGACTTGGCATCCAAAATGTTTTTAATCCCCATTGAAATAGCTTGGGTTGGGACGTCTTCAATCTTGTCAAAGAAACGCGCATTGGCTTCGATAGTAGACTGGTCAAGTTCTACTAGATGCGTTTGACTGTCAAATGGAGTACCAGGTTCATTAAATCCGATATGTCCATTGCGACCGATTCCCAAGATTTGCAGATCAACTGGATGGTCAGCCAAAATTTGGTTGTAGCGATCAACTTCAGCTTCAGCATGATCCTTAACCCCACGAGGTAAGAAACTTTCTTTAAATGGTTTTTGGTTGAACAAGTTTTCTTGCATGAAATGACGGTAAGACTGAGGGTTGTCCCCATCAAGCCCTACATATTCATCAAGGTTGACACTGGTTAGATTTGAAAAATCGAGGTCACTTTCAACAATTTCCTTGTAAAATTCAAGCGGACTGCTTCCAGTCGCAAGTCCTAGGGTTTGAGCGCCGTTGACCAATTTTTCCTTCAAAATCTCAAAAGCAACTTTTCCACCTTCAACTTGGTTTTCAACTTTAATAACTTTCATCTTTTCATCCTCCATTTCTATCTATATTTATTATATGGTATAGACCAATTTTTGTCAAGTGAAAACGATTTAATTTCTAAAAAAAGAGCGTCCAAACTTGAAACATGTTATAATGGATAGGATTAGAACTTAGAAAGAATGAACAGATATATGAATACAGCTGATTTTGATTTCCACTTACCCGAGGAATTGATTGCCCAAACGCCCCTTGAAAAACGGGATGCCTCTAAACTCCTCATCGTCAACCGTGAGACGGGAGAAATGCAGGACAAACACTTCCACTCTATTATTGATATGCTGGAACCTGGTGATGCCCTTGTCATGAACGACACCCGCGTTCTCCCTGCCCGACTCTATGGTCAAAAGGAAGAAACTGGAGGTCATGTGGAACTACTCCTACTCAAAAACACTGCTGGCGATGAGTGGGAAGTTCTGGCTAAACCTGCCAAACGTCTCAAGGTTGGCACTCGCGTCAGCTTTGGTGATGGTCGCCTCAGCGCTGTCGTTACAGAAGAATTGACCCATGGGGGCCGTATTGTCCGCTTCGAATACCAAGGAATTTTCCTAGAAGTTTTGGAAAGTCTGGGAGAAATGCCTCTACCACCTTATATCCACGAAAAACTGGATGACCGTGAACGCTATCAAACTGTTTATGCCAAGGAAAGTGGCTCTGCTGCTGCACCTACTGCTGGTCTTCACTTCACCAAAGAACTGCTGGCAGAAATCCAAGCTAAGGGTGTTCATCTAGTCTATCTGACTCTTCATGTCGGACTCGGAACATTTAGACCTGTCTCTGTAGATAATTTGGACGAACACGAAATGCACTCAGAATTCTACCAACTTTCTGAGGAAGCGGCTGCCACCCTTCGATCTGTCAAGGAAAATGGTGGTCGCGTCATCGCTGTCGGAACCACTTCTATCCGCACCTTGGAGACTATTGGTTCCAAGTTTGATGGGCAAATCCAAGCAGATTCTGGCTGGACCAATATCTTTATCAAACCTGGCTATGAATGGAAGGTTGTAGATGCCTTCTCAACCAACTTCCACCTGCCAAAATCAACTCTGGTCATGTTGGTTTCTGCCTTTGCAGGCCGCGAATTAGTCTTAGATGCCTACCATCATGCCATCCAAGAACACTACCGCTTCTTCAGTTTCGGTGATGCCATGTTTATTTATTAATTTTCATAATCAAAAAAAGCGCATATTATCAGGTATTATAAAACCTTGATAGTATGCGCTTTTGTAATGGATAAATAGTTAATCTTTTTTAAAGGCCGGATCTTTCAAACTCTGCACACTGGCATTGATCACCGCGCCGACAATCAAAATCTTAGCGATGAGAATAAACCAGAACATCATGACCACCACGACGACAGAACTGAAAAAACGCACGTCCACTAGGTGATTGACATAATTGTTGACATAGACTGAAAAGATATTGAGCAGTAAGGCCAGAGTCAACAAGACAAAGGCACTACCTGGTAATACAGAACGAATCCGTCGGACCTTGACATTAGGCAGAAAATAATAAAGCATGACCAAAATAGCGAAAATCAAGGCATAAACCAAGGGACCTGTTAGGTCTTGCAGATAATCAAAGAGAGGACTATCCGATTTCCAATAGCTTTTGATAAGTTTGAGAAGCATGCGACCAAAGACACTGAGAAAGAGAGCTAGAGCAAAGAGAATCTGCAAGCCAAAACTGACAAATAAACTCATGAGTTGATGAGAAATCATCCCACGATTTTTAGCTACTCCATAAGCTTTATTAAAGGCTTTCTGTAGGAAATTCATAGATTTTGAAAAGGTCCAGAGGGCTGACAGAACCGCAAAACTCAATAAGCCCGTTGAAGGTTGGGTTAGCACTTCTGTAATAATCTTTGCAACCACATCATACATGGTATCGGGCAAAAATTCATTGACAACCTTTAAAAAATTAGAAACTGGAATCTGAAAATAAGGGAGGATATTGACCACCACCAAAAGTAGGGGAAAAATCGAAATCAACCAATAGTAGGCTACTGCGACACTGGTCAACTCACTATCTGATGCTTGATAATAATGCAAAAAAGCTTTTAATAAAGGCTTGTCTATCATCTCTTTCCACCACTTCTTCATATCATACTCCTTTATTTACAATCTTATACTCAATGAAAATCAAAGAGCAAACTAGGAAGCTAGCCGCAGGTTGCTCAAAGCACTGCTTTGAGGTTGTAGATGAAACTGACGAAGTCAGTAACCATACCTACGGTAAGGCGACGCTGACGTGGTTTGAAGAGATTTTCGAAGAGTATTAACTAATTTCTTCTTACCAATTCCACCATATCATAAGGCAGGGTATTGGCAGCTTCCTTCAGAGAATAGTTCTCTAAGTTATTGACATTTTGTCGTAACTTCTTGGCATACTTGGTCATAATCAACCGTTTCTCTTCATATTCGAAAATCAACTTACGCTCCAGATAATAGCCTCTCAGCATTTCATCGATATTGTTGGGCTTAACACGATTGATAACCCGTTCCACAAAGGCACCACTGCTGATGATAGCTGTTTCACGGAGACGAGAATCCTGCATGAAGCTAATCAAGGAGCTCTTATAAACCCCTTTTAGGTTCTCCAAACTTTCGATAATCATCTCTGTATTTTCTAGATAGAGCTCTGCAATTTGATCGTAGTCAAGGGCTCTGAGTTTCTGTGATTCTTCATTTTTCCAACTGCGGAAGGTCTTGCCAAAGGTAAAGACTTCGTGTAGGAGAAAACGTAAAATCCGCAAGGAAACAAGGAAATAATAGGTCACTCGTGACGCAAACTTACGATTGATACTTTGTTCCATGTTTTTCAAATAACGTTGGTAAACTCGATAGGCACGCTCACTCATCTTGTCCTCTTCGTAAGCCTGTTCTAAACCATCACTTTCAATACTGAGGATGAGAAGTTTTAAGGCCTCCCAGTCTTCTTGAGCCCCCTTATTTTCTTGACTCAGTATGAGATTTTCAATACGTCCATGATAATTGTCAATGGCTGCATAGAGAGGGAGCTTATTTCTGGTATCTTCCAACTCTTTTTCCAACTCTATCGTTACTTCATTCAAAATGGCGATATGCATGAGATAGTCCCTGCTTTCTTCCTGTTCATCAGAAAGATGAGGCAAGACCACGAGGCCTGTTAAAAAGCTTACAAGCGTCACACCTGCGACAAGGAAAAGCAAGAGAGGATACTCCTGCTCTAAATTACTTGGTATCAGAAGGATTGTAGCAATCGACACCGTTCCTTTGACACCTGAAAATGTCAAAAGAAGCATGTCCTTCATATACTTATTTAACTTTTTCTTGAGGCGTCTAGTCCTATAGGCATAGTAGCCATAAATCATGACAAAACGAATAGCAAAGAGGACAAAGGTAAGGGCTATAAGAGATACCAATAACAGTAAGGGATTATAGATTGGATTGGTCAAGATAGGCTCTGCTATCATTTCCAACTCCATCCCTAAAATCACAAAGACAGAACCGTTTAGCATAAAATTCACTGTATGCCAAACCGTCTCGGTCACCGTATCCACTTGGGCTTCGAGGAGCGTGATTTTCTTGAAGCGACTTGCCTTTAAAATCCCAGCAACTACGACGGCAATAATCCCTGAAACATGGACTTCTTCTGCCAGGAAGAAGGTCACCAGAGGCAAACTCAATTCTAATAAAAGCTCACTAGCAATATCCGTTGCACGCACACTTAGCAAGAAGCTATGGAGGAACCGGTTGGTCATGGCTGTTAAAAAGCCAATTAAAAAACCACCTAGGATTGAAAAGATGAGCGAACTACTAGCTTGCCCAAGAGAAAAAGCTCCAGTTGTCCAAGCTGTCAAAGCTACCTGAAAAGCCACCAAACCAGAAGCATCATTCAAGAGTCCTTCACCTTTAAGAATATTGGACACGCGCTTAGGAAAGCTAAAGCGTTCCGAAAGAGAGGCAAAGGCCACCAAGTCCGTAGGCCCAAGGGCTGCCCCAACAGCCAAGCAAGCCGCCAAGGGAAGACTGAGCCAAAGAAGATGGGCCAAACCTCCCAAACTCAGGGTCGAGATAAAAATCACTGGAAATATGAGATAAACAATGATTCGCCAGTGTTTTAAAATAGCCGTAATATCCGCTTCTTCCGACTCTCGAAAAAGCAAGGGTCCAATAACCAGTGCCAAAAACAACTCTGTATTGAGGTGAAAGTCGGTATTGGGTAAAAATAGACCAATCACAATTCCCAAAAGAATCTGCACCAAAGGGAGTGGCAAAAAAGGCAGGAGCTTATTGGTTGTACTCGAGACAATCAAGACTAGTAAAAATAGGATGAGGTAAATCAGTAATTCCACGCACGTCCTCCTTAATCTTTTTTACAACAGGATTCAAATATCTCCTTCTGCTCTTTGATTTTTTGGTCAATCTTGGAACAGTCTTTGTGCTCAATTTTTCTCTGGCACCGTTCCATTTCAAGAGCAACTAATTTTTTCTTGATTTTAAGCATTTTTTTGCTCATATACGCTTGGTCTAACACACCCACCGCTCGTTCGTGGTGGGTTGATTCAACAAAATTCTGGCGCATGGCATCCAGCTTTTCACGTAGGTATTGTTTATCCATGTCTATATCTCTCTAATTTTTCAATCATTACTAAAAATGGTGGGTTGTTGACTTGGTTTAAAGTTCGGTAAATGGCAGCTGTGTACTCTTGTTGGTTCAACTGGCTAACAAAATCCAAGACAGCATCCCTCTCTAGGTCGCCTCCTTCATGACCATAGTAGATCATAATGGCAATCCGTCCACCTTTGACAAGCAAATGGCATAACTTTTCTAATGATTCAATCGTTGTTTGAGGTCGGGTAATGACTGACTTATCAGCTGACGGCAGATAGCCCAGATTGAAAATCCCTGCCTTGGCTTCTGTCACAAACTGGTCCAGTGTCTCATGTCCTTGCAAGATTAACTGGGCATTTGTCAGGCCAGCCTGATGCAAACGCTCTTGGGTCTTTTCCAAGGCTTGTTCCTGAATATCAAAGGCATAGACTTGCTTGGCTAGCTTGGCCAGAAAAAGGGTGTCGTGACCATTTCCCATAGTCGCATCCACTACGATATCGTCCTGAGTTACTACCTCAGCCAAAAAATCATGTGCCATCTCAAGTGGTCTTTTCATTTTCAAACTCCTGTTTTACAGCCTTGCATCCTTGAACACTTCCGCGACGGCGCATCTCCATCTCAATGCTGTTGAGAACTTCCCATTTATTGAGGCTCCACATAGGCCCAATCAGCATATCTCTAGGTGCATCTCCTGTGATTCGATGGATGACAATATGTTTGGGTATGATTTCCAGTTGGTCACAGATGACCTTGACATACTCGTCCTGGCTCATCAACTGCAAACGTCCTTCGTGATAATCTCGTTGCATACGTGTATTGGTCATCAGGTGAAGCAAGTGCAGTTTAATCCCTTGAATATCGTTATCCGTGACACAGCGACGGACATTTTCAATCATCATCTCATGGGTTTCACCAGGAAGTCCATTGATCAAATGAGAAACAATCTCAATCTTGGGATACTTTCTCAAACGCTTGACCGTTTCCACGTACAATTCATAGGAGTGGGCACGATTAATCAGATCAGAGGTTGCTTCATAAGTGGTCTGCAAGCCCAATTCAACCGTCACATGCATGCGTTCTGACAACTCAGCCAAATAGTCGATGGTTTCGTCTGGTAAACAGTCTGGGCGCGTTCCAATATTGATTCCTACTACACCTGGCTCGTTGATAGCCTGCTCATAGCGCTCCCGAATAACTTCAACCTTTTCATGGGTGTTGGTAAAATTTTGAAAATAAACCAGATACTTCTGAACATCTGGCCACTTGCGGTGCATAAAGTCAATTTCCTTATAAAATTGCTCGCGGATAGGAGCATCCGGTGCTACGATAGCATCTCCAGAACCTGAAACTGTACAAAAAGTACAGCCTCCATGAGCCACAGTCCCATCACGATTGGGACAGTCAAACCCCGCATCAATAGGGACTTTAAAGGTCTTTTCTCCAAAGAGTTTTCGATAATAATCATTCAAGGTATTATAAGATTTCATAACCTTCATTATAACAAAAAACATCTACAATCTCAAAAGCCTGACTTTCCTATAAATTCCTCTGTTTCTCGTTTCCATTAGCCATTTTTTATGATACAATATGGGTATGATTTTAATGAAATTAGCATCTATTTTATTATTGATACTGACCTTAGTCGTCTGCATTATCATAACCAAACTTTTTAGATTAAAAAAACTAGGACGAAATTTTGCGGATTTGGCTTTTCCAGTCTTGGTATTTGAATATTACCTGATTACAGCTAAAACCTTTACCCATAATTTCCTCCCTAGACTGGGCCTAGCCCTCTCACTCCTAGCCATTATTCTCGTTTTTTTCTTCCTTCTGAAAAAACGTAGCTTTTACTATCCTAAATTCATCAAATTCTTCTGGCGTGCAGGATTCTTAGTGACCCTTGTCATGTATATCGAGATGATTGTTGAATTGATGGCCCAGAAATAAAAAACTAAATCGAAAACACCTCAATCAAGCTGAAATACAGTGATTGAAGTGTTTTTCTTTATATCTTTTTTAATGATTCTTATTTTCCTTCTTTATCAGGAAAGATAAATCCAATACCAATGCAAGCTAGTACGCCCGCTCACGTTCCTTACAAAAATCATTATAGCAGAGGAGTTTCTCAAGAACAAGTTCTTTTGCCTATCTGGTCTCTATCTCGGTCTAAGTGGCTCAATAGTTAAGATAAAATAAAAAGAAACCCAGTAGAATGAGTTTCTTCACTTTGCCGATTGCAGGGATCGAACCTGTGACCTAGGCTTTACGAGTGCCTTGCTCTACCAACTGAGCTAAATCGGCTATTACACTTACAGTATAGCACTCTGAGAATAGATGTCAAGGAATTTTCATCTCTATTAGAAAAAGCCTGTCCTAAGACAAGGCTTTGATATTCTATTATTTACGAACCAGCACTTTCATAAGAATCCAAGCCCCTGTCCCATAGTTTAAGGGAAATGACAAAGAAAACCAGAGAAATCAACATCAAACCTCCGATATTAAAGATTACATCCTTGTCCTGCAAGAAATAGCTAGCAGGATAGTAGGCCGTAAAAGCAAAAGGGACGATAAAGCTAATCAACCAACGAAGAACTGAATTATAAATCGAAATCGGGTACTTGGCAAAGTCATTGAACATATAAAAAATGTAAATCATAGCACCTGACTGCTTGGTCCAAAAAGCGATACTGGCTGTCGCGATTTTCAAGGAAGTATAAATCAAGGTCGCAAAAGGAATGCAGACTAGGAAAAGCAAGAATTTTGGAAGAGTCCAAGCAATGCTTGATACTGTTGTCGCTAGTAAAATTCCACCGACCAAGAGTTCACCCAAGGCATCAATCTGAAAGGTCTCGACTAGGATGTGGAAGAGGGGATTGATAGGACGAGTCAGATACTTGTCAAACTCCCCTTTTCGCACTAGGCGTTGGCCCAGTGCCCAGAGATTGTCAAAAAAGAGATGGTCCAAGCCCTTGGGAATCAATGAAAAACCATAGATAAAGGCGATTTCTTGAAAAGTCCAACCTTCTAGGGATGGAATGTGTTGAAAGATGACATTGAGAAATAAGAGATTCAAGCCTTGAGTCAAGAAAACTCCCAGCACACCAACCACAAAATCCACCTTGTATTCCATAATTTGTTTGATGTATTGTCTGATAAAAATCAGATGCATGCGTTGATATTTTTTCATACTAACCTCCCTGAATGGTAATGAATGACTGGACTCGTTTCCAAATCAACTGAGACAAGCCCACCATCACTAAGAGCCAGAAGAACTGCAAAGCGAGCGCCTGAATCATCTGACTGGCATCGTATTTCCCAACGATAATCATGACCGGAGTGTAAATCAAGGATGAAAAAGGCAGGAAGGACAGAATATCTGAAACAACCTTTGGAAAGAAAACCAAGGGAATCAAACTTCCAGACATAAAAGCCACTATGGAAGTCTTAAGTAGATTGGAACCCCATAGATTTTTAAACACAAAGGCAGAAAATCCAAAGCAGATATTAAAGAAAAAGTTGATTAGGTAAGCTAGCGTTAAGCTAAAGAGATAAAGGACAGTTAAACCCAACACCTCTACAATGCCTTGACCAGATATGATTTTCATCAAAACAATGACACTTAAAAATGGCAGTCCAACGCTGATAAAAATCAACCACTTGGACCCAAGCTCAGTAAAGAGATAGGAGGCCGCAAAATGCACTGGTCGCAACAAGCGCATGATAATGGAGCCATCCTTGACCTCCTCCCCAATCATAAAGGAAGAATCGGATCTAGTCAGAAGATTGGTCACAAAACTCATGATGATGTAAAGGGTGATATCCGCCATACTGAAGCCCTGAATCAAAGACTCCTGGGAGGAATCAAAGACTGCCTTCCAGAGATAAAAGGCTACAAAAGCCCCCATGACATCCCCAATCCGATAAAGAATAAAGTTGACTCGATAGGTAATCAACTCCTGAACACCTGCATTGATAAAGGGTTTATAACGTCTCCACAATTTAACCATCTTAGAGCTCCTTTCGATAGAAGCGACGGATAATATCCTCAATATCCGTATCCACCATCTTCAAATCGCGGATTTCAAAATCAGACAAGGTTTGCTTGATAATGTCAGCTGACTGGTAGCGAGAACTATCGAATTCAATGTTGAGGCTATTCCCCTGTCTATCAATTGTCATATCCGAAAAGCCTTCATAGTGAGAAACTAGATGACTTTGACCTGGTAGCAGTTCAAAGGAGAGCGTCTTCATCTTACCAAATGTATCCTTAAGCTGGCTAACCGTTCCATCAAAAATCTCCTGCCCCTTGTCAATCATAAAAATCCGATCACAAAGTTGCTCAATATCACTCAAGTCATGAGTGGTCAAGAGAATGGTGGTTTCTTCCTCCTGATTGATCTGAGTAATAGCTCGACGAATGTTATCCTTGACCGAAACGTCCAAACCAATAGTCGGCTCATCCAAAAAGAGAACCTTGGGATTGTGGAGCAAGGAAGCTGCAATATCCGCCCGCATGCGCTGTCCCAATGAAAGAGTTCGCACAGGGTCCTTGATAAAGTCCTTCAAATCCAAGACTTCATTCAAAAAGTCCATGCGCTTATGGAAGAGCGAATCTGGCACATCGTAAATCTCTTTTAAGACCGTGTAGGTCTCTTGCAGTGCCAAATCCCACCATAGCTGGGTACGTTGTCCAAAAACCACCCCAATATCCTTGACATAATCTTGGCGATTATCCTGCGGAATCTTGCCATTAATCCGACAAAAACCAGATGTTGGTTTCAAAATTCCTGTCAGCATTTTAATGGTTGTCGACTTCCCAGCACCATTGGCCCCGATAAAGCCTAAAATCTGCCCCTTGGGAACCTCAAAGGTCAAATCCTTAACCGCTTCAAAGGTCTGTTTTTCAGGATGAATAAAGGAGCGTAATGCCCCCTTCAATCCCGGTTCCTTAACAGTCTTCACAAAATTTTTCTGAAGATGTTCCACTTCTATCATTGCCATATCTATCCCCCTATCGCAAGGAATAGCAACATTGTATTTTTGACTACAAATATTCTAAATCCTTACTTTCTACACCTTCTCAATATTATTACAGAAAGCTTTATACCAACCTATTATAGTCCAATAAAAACTAGAATGCAAGCGTTTGCCTAAAGTTTATGAAAAAGAAAATTTCTCTATTAAAATAATACTTTTATTCAAAAATTCTGGCTTGATAGTTTCCTTAAAACACCAAAAAACCCACCCAATGGGTAGGTTTCATCTGTATTATTCAGCTAGATTAAGCTTTACCTTCTGAACCGAATACGTCGATACGTTCTTCAACTGATGCTTGGATAGCTTTTACACCGTCAGCCAAGAATTTACGTGGGTCGAAGAGTTTTTTCTTGTCGTATTCTGCTTCGTTTGCTTCGTAGTCACGAGCAAATTTACGAGTTGCGTTAGCGAATGCGATTTGGCATTCAGTGTTAACGTTAACTTTCGCAACACCAAGTTTGATAGCTGCTTGGATTTGCTCATCAGGAATACCTGATCCACCGTGCAATACAATTGGGAAGCCAGGAAGAGCTTCTGTCAATTTTTGCAAGTGGTCAAGGTCAAGACCTTCCCAGTTTGCTGGGTAAGGACCGTGGATGTTACCGATACCAGCTGCCAAGAAGTCGATACCAGTTTCAACCATTGCTTTAGCGTCTTCGATTGGAGCCAATTCACCTTTACCGATGATTCCGTCTTCTTCACCACCGATAGTACCAACTTCAGCTTCTACTGAGATACCTTTAGCGTGTGCTTTTTCAACAACTTCTTTAGCCAATTTAAGGTTTTCTTCAACTGGAAGGTGTGAACCATCAAACATGATTGAAGTGTAACCAACTTCGATACACTCAAGTGCATCTTCGTAGTGACCGTGGTCAAGGTGGATAGCTACTGGTACAGTGATACCCATTGATTCAACAAGGTTAGCGATCAAGTTGCGAGCAACTTTGTAACCACCCATGTATTTAGCAGCACCCATTGAAGTTTGGATCAAAACTGGAGCTTTTTTAGCTTCTGCTGCGCGCAAGATAGCTTGAGTCCACTCAAGGTTGTTTGTGTTAAATCCACCAACTGCATAACCGTTGTCACGAGCTGCTTGGACAAATTTTTCTGCTGAAACGATTGCCATTTTATCAGGCCTCCTGTATATTTTTATGGGTCATCCCATTTACATTGTTCATTTTATCACTTTTTGACAAAAAAATCTAGTTTTTCCCGCAGTTTCGATTGAATTTCTTCTAGCTTCATCTATGTAAACCCTTTCTATCCCTAGTCTTGGGCGACTTTTGGAAAAGCTATGAAGAAAGTCAAACGATTCTCTTGCATTTCAAAACGATAAGCTAATTTTTCATGTTCCAATAGACTCTTGACCACAAAGAGCCCCATCCCAGAACCCTTGGCCTTGCGACTAGCATTATCAGAAAAAGACTGGGCTAGTTTTTCTTGTTCTTCTGGACTACAGCTATTTTCTATAAAGAGTTCCCCTTCTCTTTCTCCAATTCGGACCAAGCCGCCTGCAACAGAGTGCTTGATAGCATTGCTAATGAGGTTAGACAGGATTAACTTCATAACTGATGGGTTTAGATAAGCCTGCTGATGGGTCAAACCATTGTCTATCTGGAGCTCTCTATCCTTGGCTAGTAAAGCATAATCCTTAACCAGACTTTGCGTCATCTGGAGCAAATCAATTTCTTCCCTATCATCTCGCAATTCCTGCACAGACGAGAGAGAAAGTATCTGGAGAACGTGGTGATTGAGCTCATCCACAATCCCCAAAGCAACTCCCAGATAGTGGTCTCTGTCCTTATAGCGACCGACATTTTCTTTCATGTTTTCAATCAGGATTTTCAAACTAGCCAGAGGTGTCTTCAATTCATGAGAAGCACCTCGTAGGAATTCGACCTTCATCTTCTCCAGCTGGAGAATGGCTTCATTCTTGTCATGCAAGTCCGCAATAACAGTCAAAAGATGCTGGTAGAGACTATTGATTTGTTCCTTGAGATCACCAATCTCATCTCTAGAATCCACGCGCAATCGCACTTGGGCATCCAAATCCATCATCCGTCGGGTCACCCGCTTGATTTCCAATATCGGGGCCACAATGGTCCGAGCATATATGTAGGCTACCAACAGAGAAATCAGAAAGGATGCCAGCAAGGTATAGGGAAGAAACTGGAGACTGATTTGCTCTGCTTCCTTTTGCAAATCCATGGAAGCTAGAAATTGAAGGGTCATGGTACCACCGTCTTGCGTTGTCACCTCGCGCTCCTCGATAAAAAGAGAGGTTGTCTGACGTTCCGTATCCAGAGGAAGATTGTCCTTGACTTCTAACTTGTCCTCAGTCATCTCTCCCTTGACGGCCCCCTTAATATCACTAGTCTGGGAGTACAAATCTAACACTTGCTCGATACTCTGCCTATCCTTCCCTTCCAGGGACTGGGCAATGGCTGTCGCTTTCTGGCCAATGGTTTCCTGACGGTGGCTCAGATAAGTCGAGGGAAAGAGAAAATAAATAGCTAAATGAAGGCAAATTACCAGAACACTAAAAATCGAGAAGGTATAGATAAATATCTTTTTAAATAAACCTGTTCGTTTCATTTTCGCTCCAATTTATAACCAACATTGCGCACAGTGAGGATGCAGTCCAAGTCTAGCTTTTTCCGCAATTCCTTGATATAAACATCAATGACACGGTCAAAGGGAACCTCATCTGTCGCTTTCCAGACGGCATCAATTATCTGAGATCGAGTCAAGGCTCGTCCTTCATTTTTCACCAAGTAGTCAAGGATTTCTAACTCTTTGGCATTGATAGCCACTTCTTCTCCTGCTAAGCTTGCACTGTAGCTCTCAAAATCCACCTTGGCATCCTTATAAGAGAAGACTCGTCCCATATCGTAGTAGCGCTTGAAAATCGCGTCCACCCTCACTTTTAAGAGGGAGAGGGAGAAGGGCTTTTCCAGATAGCCATCTGCCAGAGAGGCAAAGGCACTCATCTTGTATTCCTCATCCTGAAAGGCTGTTAACATCAAGACAGGAACCTGACTGGTTTTACGAATCTCAGCTAGGACTTCTAGGCCATTGAGCTTGGGCATCTGAATATCCAGTAAAACCAAGGCTACTTCATAGCTGGAAAATTGCTCCAAGGCTTCTTGTCCGTCCGCCGCCTCAATGGTTTCATAACCACAATCCGTCAAATAATCACTGACCCCCTCACGGATCATCTCTTCATCTTCTACAATTAAAATTTTCATACTTTAACTGCTCTCTATTTTTTTATTTTTCTTAGAATAAATACCTACTCTATTTTTATTATAGCCTCTTACTGGCCTTTTGTCTGTAATCAACTGACCACTAGATAAAACAAAGAGAGCCTATCGCTCTCTCTGCTTGCATTTCACTCTCTATAGAATGAAAATTATTTAGCTGCTTTTGAAAATGTTACAACGTAATTATAATCTTTCCCATTAGATTGATAGACATAGTCCTCTTTGAAAGTATAGCCGCGTTTGCTCAACTCTTCTTTCTTAGCATCAACTTGACTCTTGACAGCTGCTTTAACCTGTTCATTTGATAAACCTTCCGCAATTTCAAGAGAAGTTCCATTGATATCTCCTAGGAAACCTGCAATATCTTTCATTTGATCAAAGTTATAAAAAACATTGACTTTGACCTTTTGAGGAGCTGGCTGTTCTAGACTTCTACGATTTCTGCTAGCGCGTGGTTGAACTGCTGGAGCCATTCTGAAACCTGAAGTTCCTGTAGTCTCCTTAGTGAATGTAACGACGTAGTTATAATTTTTCACAGTAGTATCTTGTTCAAAAATAATGTCATTTTTCACATGATACCCTCTAGCAGCTAGGTCTTTTATCTTGGCTTGAATTTTTTCTTTTACTAGCTCTTTTGCCTGTTCTTCACTCGTTCCTGCAGGAATTGTGACAGTGTTATTTTCTCCCGGATCAGATAGGAAGCCATGAATATCTGGCATTCCAGCGAAGTTATAGCTAATATTTACAGTTCCATCTGGTTCTGATGTTGAACGTGCCACTCTTCTTGCTCTTGCTTGAACCGATGGGGCATTTCTAAAACTTGAAGCCCCTTCTGAAGTTGAAGAAGGTTGTGTTGGAGATGCTGTTGAAGTCGTGCTTGCTTCACTAGCAGGCTGTGTCGGAGCTTCACCTGATCCATGTCCTATCGCTGTGCTTCCATTGTCAATAGTAGTACCTTCATTACGGCCATTTGTTAAATTATCTTTATTATAGTTTGGTGCTGGTAATTCTTCACCTGGAACATTAATTTCATCAATTTTAGTTTGATATTCATCCGCAGCAGCTACTGCTGCATCATGATCTTTAGCATTATTTATTGCGGCTAATGCGTCTTCTTTTAATGTTTTTAATTCCGCTTTTAATTTTTCTTTTTCGGCTTCGTCTTTAACTTTTTCTATTTCACCTAGTTTTGAAGATACTCGTTCATTAATAATATCTTCCCCATCTTTTTGTGCATCTGCTAGTTCCTTTTTAGCTTTTGCTTCTTCAGAAGTTAGCTCTTCCGCTTTCGGCTCAGTTGTTGCTGATTCTTCTGCTTTGGGTGCTGAGGTCGCCGGTGATTCAGAACTTGAATTTGAAGCTACAGGTTGATCTGCAGTCCCTGTGTTTGAAGGGGCGTTGTCTGTTACTGAACTTGATTCTGCTGCATTCCCTGATTCATTTGTAGCATCTGCAGATGGAGTATTGGAAGATTCTGATGTTGTTTCAGATTTACCTGTTTCTCCAGCTGGCTGTGTAGTGGAATTGGGCTCGCCTGATGTGACCGGTGCTTCTTCACTTGGGGTTACCGGTGACGATGTTGAATCACTTGGTTGGGTAGCTGTTGAGTCACCTGTAGGAGTTGTAGATGGTGTTCCTGACTCGTCTGAATGATTGCCTATTGATGGAGATTCAACTGAAGAACCTGATTCATCGTTTTTCGGTGCTGAGGCCGTTGGTTCTTCAGAACTTGGGTTTGAAGCTACAGGTTGTTCTGTAGTCCCTGTGTTTGAAGGGGCGTTGTCTGTTACTGAACTTGATTCTGCTGCATTCCCTGATTCATTTGTAGGATCTGCAGATGGAGTATTGGAAGGTTCTGCAGTTGTTTCAGAGTTACCTGTTTCTCCAGCTGGCTGTGCAGTAGAATTGGTATCGCCTGATGTGACCGGTGCTTCTTCACTTGGGGTTACCGGTGACGATGTTGAATCACTTGGTTGGGTAGCTGTTGAGTCACCTGTAGGAGTTGTAGATGGCGCTCCAGACTCTTCTGAATGATTACTTGTCGATGGAGATTCAACCGAAGAAGCTGATTCATCGTCTTTCGGTGCTGAGGCCGTTGGTTCGTCTGCTTTTGGTGTTGCTCCTGCTGCTGGCTCCTCT
>NZ_VMMY01000001.1:202167-202567 GCF_013277455.1 Streptococcus sp. 5346 | reverse complement strand
AAGTATGTAGATGCAAACGACGAAACTACAGAAGTATTGCCAAAAGTTGTTCAGAATGTTACGCTAACAAGAACAAACAAGCGAAACAAAGTAACGAATGCACTTGAAGAAGGAACATGGTCACAAGGAAGTTGGGCAGAACAAGCTTCACCAACCGTAGCAAACTATGGAACACCAGATAAACCAAGTGTAGAGTCAGTGGCAGTAACACCAACAATGGAAAATGCCGAAGTAGTCGTGAAGTATCCACAAGCAAAAGAAGACGAAGTAGAAACAAAAGTCATCACGCGTACAATTAAGTATGTAGATGCAAGCGACGAAACTACAGAAGTATCGCCAAAAGTTGTTCAGAATGTTACGCTAACAAGAACAAACAAGCGAAACAAAGTAACGAATGCAC